>NZ_JBSXON010000074.1:0-50430 GCF_056859475.1 Halopseudomonas sp. L-58 | reverse complement strand
TATAGCCTTGGTCGACGACCAAGGCCGCTGCATCATGTTTGAACTCGACCGAAAAGGATCGACGTTGTTTGCTCATTGAACACCTCGCTGATGGCGATTCTACCGCCTAACTTGGTGTCCGGGATTAGTAGACCACTACAGGCAGACCATTCTGGGTCATACACCCCTTTGACGCTCAGTCCTTTACCACCGGATAACACGCATCGCCCCACAAGGTATTCGGGTTATCCAGCATGATCTCGATCACCAGCGGAACCAGCTGGGACAAAATGGCAACACAGTCACGCATCTGTTCTCGATTGACCTGACTATTCCAGGTCGCTCCACCGTGGATCAGTTGGTTGCGCAGGGTGTAGAGTCGGCTGAATACCACTGCGAGCACGGTTGCTGTGTCTCTTGACCCTAGCGCCGTTTTCGCTCTGTGTTTTCCGGCACTGAAGCGTTGCTGCCATTGATCGTGCGTGAGCTTGCCGCTCTGGTAGTCCCAAAAGCTTTGGAACACATATGGGTTGTCCAGCAGTACTCGGATGCTGTTCGGAAAAGCCTGCCACACCAGTTTCTCCAGTGTGTTGTTCTGGTCTAGCTGACAGAGTTTGTTGAGAAACGCTTTGAAGGTTTCCTGTTCGCTGAGGCGCAGGCGTTCGTCAATTTCGGTGGCGTAGGCCGCATTGAACGCGATCCACAGAAATATGAATTGGCCGTCCAGATCCTCGGCTTGCTCGGCGCGGTTGAGCCAGCTGAGCGAGCGGTGGGTGCGCAGGGCGAGGTTCTCGTTATGCGTATGGCGTTCGTCTCTTTGGCGCTGTTTCAGTTCCTTGTAGTTCATGCTTGTGTCTCCTCGGCGGCCTTGTAGCCATTCGCCTTTGCATAGGCCAACACCTTTTCCGCGTCTGCTGCCAAGGCGTCTCGCCACTCGGCAGGCTGCTTCACGTTGAATTCCGGCCCCAACCCGCGTATCCACCACAGGGTTTGTTTGTCGTTAGGCACGGTGGCGCGTAACTCAACCCAGTCCTCTGAGTTGGGCTCCGATAGTTGCTGGTCTGCGCTGATAGGCGTCTCTGAAAGCACCCGGGCCCGATCCTTGGTGATGTCGGCAATCAGTTGCACTGGTTGGGCATTTATTGGATAGCCAAAATTACCTCCTTGCACATAGTCCTGAATGCTGAAGTCTGGGTTTTGGCGGTATGGCTTGGCGCTCTGGGAGACGGTTTGAAATCGGTGCAGGACTAGTTGCAGTATGTTGTCACGGTCACCTACGGTGGCCAGTACGTAGCTGATTGGGCCACGGATAACCAAGCCTTGCGGGTGAACGGTGTAGTGCTTGAGCGTACTTTCATAGCGGTTGAAGTAGGAGACATCAATTGCATGCTGGTTGAGCAGAGCGTCGGATATCGCTTCCCAGATCCCAGGTGCAACCGTGGGGGCGATCAGCTCCTTGCCCTCCGGAATGCTGGCGACACGTTTTTCCCAGTGCGCCAGGTCGTTGGTCTGCAGATGATCCAGGTGCTGACGTGCTCGAGAGAAGCGGTGTCTGATATGACCCAAAGCGGCTGGTGGAAGCGCTTTGGTAAGGCTTTGTTCGGCCATGACCAATACCAGAGCTTCTGCGGTGTCCATCGCCGGAAGGTCGCTCGCAAACCCCGCCACATACTGCCAGCGGTAGGGCTTGCTGGAGGTGTCACAGACCAGCGGGTAGCGGACCGAGAGGTTTTGCAGGTCTCGCTGCAAAGTGCGTTCGGTGAATTGAAAGCCCTCTTCCTTTAGCTTCTCGTACAGCGTGCCGGTGTCGCGCTTTCCGGGCGCGCGCGGGATGAGATTCAGCAAGGCCAATTGGCGCTGCACGGTATCGTGTTTGCTCATGACAAATCCTTTTGTTTGATGGCTGCGACATAAATCGTCGCATGCTGTCGTTATGCTGTCACCTGGTAAATGCAAAGGAGCGCAGCATGACGGTATATACGCAGTGCGGGTCTCAATCAGGTGCTTTCACGCGCACAGACATGGAGCTGTCGTGCCTTGGCGATGACGACGTCTGTGGTCAACGCCAGTCGCTGTGGAGCTTAGCTGGGCAAGCTCGGTCTCAGCGCCAGACGATTCCTGCCGGGTTATCGTTGTCGGCCGAGAGGGTGCTCGGCTGCCTGCTGGCAGGTGCCGCTGGTGACGCGCTAGGAGCGCGGGTCGAGTTCATGTCATGGGATGAGATTCGTCGGGGGTTCGGTAACTGGGGCATCCGCTCCATGGCACCGATCTATGGTCGACGCGGTGCAGTGACCGATGACACTCAGATGATGCTGTTTACTGCAGAAGGGCTGCTGCGGGCCTTTGTACGTCAGCACGAAACCGGTAGCTGCCACGTGCCAGCGGTTATTCACCACTCACTCCAGCGTTGGCTGCTTACCCAGGGTGTCGAGCCGGCGTTGAGCCCGTGCCGTGATGGCTGGTTGATCGAGCAGTCTGCTCTGTGGTCACGGCGTGCACCGGGTAATACCTGCCTGTCCGCGCTGATGGACAGTCGGGTATTCGGTGAACCAGCGGTGAACGACAGCAAGGGCTGTGGCGGCGTCATGCGTGTTGCGCCCTGCGCCTTTTTGTTCAATGCGTTCGATGTAGCCAGCGAGTCAGCCCGGTTGACCCATGGTCATCCTACCGGCTACCTGGCCGCAGGGCTGTTTGCCGACATTCTGAACCGTTTATGGCGTCAGGCTCTGCCGTTGGCCGAGGCGACGGTGATTTCCCTGCAAGCGCATGGCGGCAAAGCCGGCATGCAGGAAACCCGCAGGCTGATTGAATACGTACTGCGTATGCACCAGCAGGGAGTGCGCCCTAATCCTGATCGTATCGCAGATTTGGGTGGTGGTTGGGTTGCAGAGGAGGCACTGGCTATCGGGTTGTGGTGCGCTCTGGCGGCCGAGAGCCTCGAGGATGGCATCATCATGGCGGTAAATCACAGCGGTGACAGCGACAGCACCGGGATGATTGCTGGCAACCTGCTAGGTTTGATTTTCGGCCCACAGGCTATTCCCGAACTTTGGCTGGAAGACCTGGAGTTGCGAGATGTGATTACGCGGATTGCTGTCGATCTGACGAGTATCCCCAACAGCTATGCGGAGGGTGTGGATCTAGCGAAGCAGAAGGTCGCGCGAGAGACGTACCCTGGGTGGTAATCACCAGTGGACATGGTGTCAGAACACGAAATTGTCATTGGGAGGGGAGAACAAATGCGCGACATCTTTGAGTTGGAAAAACATACCCAAGTCGACCGGGAGCAGTCCTACATTCGGTCTTATCCGCACCTGCTTGCGTGGTTTGCAGAGCGGGAGCGGCTGGCTGGCGCTGATGTTACCTGCGCCGCACATATGGTCTATGGCTGGATGCCGACGATCCTTGAGCTGCACGCTACCGATGGGTTTGGTGTTGATGATGCAGCTGTGCTGCTTAATACAGCTCGGAGTGAGGGGTGTTTGAATGACCAGGCGATTACCCAGTTGGCCGGGTTGGTCAATCACTCGGTTGTCGGCGCATCGAAACTGCTGCACTTCCTGTGTCCAGATACTTTTGCTATTTGGGACTCCCGGATATACCGCTTCCTGTACCAGAAGGCGCCGCACCAGTATCGAGTGAACAACGTCCGTGAGTATCAAGACTACCTTGAGTTGCTCAGGAATCTGCAGCGGGATGCTCGCTTCCCGGCTTTCCATGCATCGGTCAACGAGAAAATGGGGTATCCCGTTTCTGCTCTCAGGGCAATTGAAATCGTAATGTTTCAAAATGCTGTACTGAGCGAGATTCCTGCCTCTCTGGGTGATTTGTAGGCGGCTGTTTGAAGGAATTCGTCTGATGGATCCTTGTAAAACCAAGTTTGACCCAGGCTTCGAATCCCTGCGCCTTGGGATGCTGCTCCGGCAGTTTCCGGAGCTTGCGGATGGTCGCTGCGAGGTGCACTTTGCTGCCGATGAGGGGGCTCGCCTGAGCCATACGTCCTGGTCCACCGATGTTGCCTGGTTTGTTCAAGCAGGTGACTCAGGCTTCAAACACTACCTGATGGAGCTGCTGGATAGCCTAATTCGGTATCGTGCACAGTGCCGTCAATCTTGCTGGAAAAAGGGTATCGTGCGCATAAGCAAAGGCGCCATGAGCATTGACTGGCTAGTTGACGACGAATTTGAAAATGGATTGAGGACGTAACGAATGGATGCATTGAAACAGGAATACGTGCGCATTCTGCAGGGGCTGCAGATTGACCGGTTCAACCTGGCTGAGGACAAGTACTCGGGTGTGTTTCTGCCTGATCCGTTTGAGGAGTATTGGGCCGCTGAGACGAAAGTCATGCTGATCGGTCGTGAGACGGCAGGTTGGAATACTGATAACGACAAGAATACGATCAAACGGGCTGCTGGGCTGGGCAGTGTTACGGTCGCCCAGGTAGTAGATGAGTCCTTTGGACGCTACAGAACTCACTTCAAATTGAAGGGCAACAAGGTCGTCGATACGTCCAGAAGCCGTTTTATGCAGTATTACTTCCGGCTGGCTAGGGAGCTGGGTCTGGACCCCAGAGCAATGATCTACGCGAACCTGTTTGCCTGGGACTATGACAAGAAGAGCCCAAGAAATCGCCCAGCTAGCGAGTTCAATGAGATCGCATCAACGTCGCAGCAGTTACTTGCCGCGCAGATACGCCGTTTCAAGCCGCACTTCATTGTGTTCGCTTCAGGCATCAGAGGCGCTGATGGGCCCATTCGGAGCCTGTTTAATGATCATTTCGGCGGATACCAGACCGCTAAGGACAAGCTGCTTCCGGGCAAGCTCTGGGAGTTCGAGGCGGCCGGCGCCACCTGCTACCGCATAGCGCACCCGCGTGCTGAATATGGGCATGCGGAGTTTCGGGACCAGGTGATCGAACGCATCCAGGCCAGCGTTGCTTCGAGCGCATCGGCATAAGGGCTGTTACTAAGGCACGACATTGGTCTTGGTTATTGGTAGGAGGTATCGCGGCATGGGGATTCTGATTAAGTACCTTTTCAATGCCAGCATCCTGATGCTGCAGCTGGCGACCATGGGCTACGGGCTTTGGCTAGGTGTGACAGAGTCCTGGGGAATGGGGTTGTTCATGTTCGCCGTGGCGTTGTTGCTCGGCGCCGCGGCGTTCTCTGTACCCGACCTACCTGACCCACCGTCGGAGGCCTGATGACTGCGCAGATCGGTGACCTGCTTTTCTATCAGGGCGATCGGCTAACCATGTGTGACGCTCCACTCGGCGCCTACTTTCGGTTGGTCGGTGCGTATCCTGAGTTTGAACAGAGCTCCACTGCACTCATTCGCGGTTATGTCGCTACCTGGGAGCTGCTGGACGACAGGCTCTACTTGATCGCAGTCCAGGGCTGGCTGAGTGATGGGACTGATGCGTCATTGGAGTCCGTGTTCCCGGGGTATCCGGAGCGGGTATTCGCGCATTGGTACTCCGGTCGAGTCCGGGTCCCACGCGGCAAACTGCTGAAGTACGTGCATGCTGGTTATGCGAGTGTCTACGAGCGTGACCTGCTGCTCGACTTTGAGCGTGGCGTGCTTGTTGCCTCGACGGAGAAGCGCAACGGCGTATCGGATAACCCCAACGCTCCAGAGGGATATGGCGTGGGTGCGCTGACGGTGTTTACCAGGCCAGGCCCGCAGCAGGAGGCTGACGATTGACCTATCTCTACTTGTATCTCGGCATTGGCTTGCTGGTCGGGATTGGGTTCAGCGTTCGTGGCGCGCGTGCCTACGCTAAGGCCCCACCAATAACCGAGGTGGCAGCGCAGGCCCTTGACCCAGACTGGCAGCCGCCGAAGCGGCGCTGGTTACCCCTGATTCTGGTCAGTAGCCTGATTTGGCCGATGCTGCTCCTGCTTATTCTGGTGGATCGACCGTTAAAGCCGGCAGCCCCGATGCCCGAATTCGCGGTGACCTCACAGCATCTGCAGGAGGCTCTCTCCGTGGTCGAGATCGAAACTCGAGAACGGGTTTTCGATCCGCTTGGCGCGGCACCGGACCTGCCATTCGGTCACCTGAATACGGCCTGGCAGGATTTTCTCGTGCAGTGCGAGGAGGGGGCTGAGTTCAGGCGGTTCGCGGCTGATTGGGACGCAGGTTGGTGCAGGGAGCGGCGCGAAGGTTACGTCGAGATAGTTCAGGGTCAGCCGGGGCGGTTCTTTATGACGGTGTGCAAGACGCTGCCGGAGGAGTAACCGGCAGCAACCCGCGCTTAACCCCAGAGGTTGTTGCAAATGCGCTGCACCGCAGCATTGGCGGCCCTGCAGTCAAATACCGTCGGATCAAAGTGACCACCGGCCCAGGCCAGCGCCTCTTTGCCTTCGTCACTGTCTGGCCGAGCAATCGCCTGCAGAAAGTCCAGATACCCTGGTACGCCGCCCACATCCTCTGGCGGACAGGCGCCGGCACCATCGAGTACCTCGCACCAGGTGCCGGATACATCGCTCGGCTCCTGTGCTTCCAGCGCAATCACGTGTTGCCAGCTGTCGCCAAAGTCATAGGTGTAGCGCACACGATCCACATGCTTGAACGCCTTTGTCAGCTTGATGCGTCGGTCATCCTGCGCATCGCCCTGCAGGTCGGCAAACTCTGGGTCCAGCGGCGTATAGTGATTGAGGCCGACCTGAAACTCATGCAGGTGGCAGCTGTGCCAGCCGAACGCCGCCTGGATGAAGTGATGGAGCTTGCGTAGCGTGCAGTCGCTGTTTACCCGGATCCGACGCCATACGGGCGGCTCGATTTGCAGCGGCTCCAGTTGGATAAACAATGTGTACAGCGCGGGTTTGGTTGCCATCGGCGATCCTTGGGTTACTTGTAAAACCACGGCTGCAGCTGCTCGAGATTACCGACCACAATCTGCTGGGCTGTGGGCTTGGCGTGCACCTTGGTTGGGTCGATCTGGTAGCGCTGCAACACATACTGCACCAATGCGCCGCGGGTCTGGATCTCCAGTTGTCCGCCGATCATGCCGTAGTCCGCCTCCACGATGGCCCGCTGCTCAGCCTTCAAGCGTGAGTCTGGCTCAATGATGACGGCGACTCGGGTATTCCAGCCTGTATCCGCCTCGCGCGTATTGTCAGACAGGTCATCCATCAACTCAGGCACACCTCGGAACCGACTAAGCACAAAGTCGCGGTAGTCCCCGTTCTTCTCGCAGTAGGCGCGCACATGCCAGCGCATACCGGTAAATACCAGCGTGTGCGGTGCGATCAGGCGCGTCTCTCCATCGGGCGTGGTAAACGACACATACTCACATTCAAGTCGCTGACCTTCGCGACAGGCCTTCAGCAACGGCCGCAGCACCTCCGGACGCACCGACCTGTCCGGCACATCCAGCACCTCGGTATGGGCATAGGCCAATGCCAACCCTTCAATGTGCGGCGCGCGGTCGTGGCTTTGATTAAGCAAGTGCAGGTAGGCGCTGGCGCTGTCATCAATAAAACGCGGCTGGAAACGCTTGCTTGGTACATAGCCCTTCAGGCGCTTGTCGTACTCAAGGTTCTTCGGGGCATGCTCGGTGATATAGGTGTTGATGTCTTTGGACGCTTGCTGACGGCTGATGCCGAAGCTCTGCATCAGGTGCTGTGTGGTCAACCGACCTTCCCACCAGGCCACCGTCTCGATCAGACGATAGCGAAGGGCAAGATCCCAGCGGACGGATTCGGGGGTGTTGCTACGTTTCATGGTGTCCTTACCTGATTGAAAAGCTGACACATAAGCGTCGCTTGTGAAGATGTGTCAATCAAGATGGCATGTTGATTCGGGTTGATGCAAGGATGATTGCTTTGCCGAACAGCTCTCGTTGCCAGGTGGCGGCCTGGAATCGGCAAAACCGCTGCCTGCCTCAAGCTGCAACCAAGTAACCGACTAAGTAAGCGACCAAGTAGCGCACCTCTAGGAGCTATGAGTAAGTTCGCGCACGTGCCTGAAAACTTGACCTGTATGCATGACCATTATTGGTCTGTCAGCTAACGCGACATATCATCCAACTGTGCCCGCTGGGAGTGGGCAGGGATGGATCCTCGGTCAGGGATGACCTCATTTAACAACCGGGATGAGCATGCAGCTACGGCCAGCGTCAACTGCTTTACCCGTTGCCTTGCGGTAGTTAAAGTGATCTTCCTCAAATTTGCTAGTAGCAGTCATTGTGGCGTCAGATTGCGGCGCTGCTCGTATGCAACGAAACTTAAAAGGGACTTTATATGCGCATACTCATTGCGGCACTCTCCGGCCTATTGATGGCCTCTCAAGCGGCTTTTGCAGAGCAACCCAAGCTATTTAAAGATTGGGCTTACAAAGCCCCGATGGCCTCATTTAGCCAAGAGCTAGGCTTCTACGACTGTGCGGCAGATTTTGGTGCCAAGGCTGTTTGCATAGATGATGTCGAGTTTCTGGGGTACCCCTTCGGTGCTGTGCTGAGTCCGACGGAAGGCTCCCTGGCGGAGGTCATGCTTGTTGCCGAGTTTGACTATGACCTGTATGTCAAGCTCATGGGAGCCTTGGCAGGTGGGTTTACTCTCATATCGATGCGCGGCGCTAACGATCAGTTGGACCTGCTAGAAGCCCTTCAATCGAGCCGAAATACGCAACAGTTTCAGAGCCGCCTGAACGATTATGAAACCCTGGGACTCAGCCAGGGCCAGCTGACCTACACGTTCATAGAACAACCTGGTGATGTTGTTCGTCGGTTCAGCACAGCTAGTGCTGCTGCGTTTGCTGCTCCCGAAACAGCTCGGCTGGCTGAGCTGGTTGTATATGAGGACGAGTATGAGTCAACGCTACTGGTCAAGTTTGCCCTGCCGACACTTTCTCGCGAAAGTGCACGCGAAAGTATGCAAAGAATGCCCATAGAAGATTTCTGAGCGCTGTGCCCGTATGTCGCACTCGAACATAGGGGCGATTCACTGGGAGCTATTTTTGAAGGGTGGCGTGGAATTTGACTGCATCTTTAACCTGGTTGGACCTGACCTCAGCGGATCGCGATAAGGTTCGCCAAATCCTTGATCTGTTCAAGGAGCAGGGCACTGTTGACGAACTTGGCCTCGGTAGTCTCCGCGATGCCCTGTCTGATGCACTGTTCCCAGGGACTTCTGTACTGCATACACGTTTGCGCTATGTGCTGTTTATCCCGTGGATTTACAAGCGTCTCGAGCAAACGGGGAGTGGAGGGGATGTCGCCAGAACTGCGCGATCTAAAGAGGTGGAGTTGATCTCCCATCTTGCGGATCAAGGCAATGATGGCGTGATCGGCATCCAGGCGCGGGAATCCCTGGCTCGTCTGCCAAGCAGTGTGTATTGGGCCGCACTGTCGCGTTGGGGCATTTTCGAGCCCCGACATAGCCTGAGCTGGTATCACACCCATTTTGATGAGCTGCGCCGCCAGGTTCGACGCCCTGAGATATCGGCAGACGATCCTGGGTTGCTCTTGACTGGTCGGCATACTTGGCATCCCAGGTTGCCGCCAGCACCGGCTGGATTCCCTGTAGGAGCAGACTTTTCTCTTAGTCGTGAAGAGTCAGAGTTCGTTCAGGCTCAGATCCGTGCCAACTGTAATGGCTCTTTGCTGGGTTGGCTGGCTGATCATAATCTTGCCGAGCAGGCTCATAAGCTTTGGGACGTTCACCTGCCACCTGACGCTCCCTCCCAGATAGCTTCCACACTCGAGTTGGCTCGCCAGTTTTCATTGGTTATTGAAGGTGCGCCGCTCCTTTACAACCTGATGTTGGCGGAGAAGCGTGGTAAGACCAATCAGTCGGAAGCTGATATGGCAGCAGCTGACTACTACCGTCAGGAGTTTTCCGAATGGCTGGTTCTGGCCAAGGCAGACCTGCAGACCTTCCAGCCAGAGGTCTTGTGGGCTTTCGTGGTGCGTCAGCAGGCGCGTAGTCCGGAGCCTCAACGCCGTTTTGTAGAGCGTTGGTTGCAGTGTGTCAGTCATGGAGATGTTGAACGAGCGCTTAATGATCAGGGATTACGGTCCCTGATTGAAATGCGAGAGCGGCAGCTTAAAGGTCCCAAGCGGGCGCGACTTGCAAATGCCGGCCGGTTGGCAGATTGGAGTGGCCGTGTAGGTGTTGGTCGTATGGAGTTTCGCTGGAGTCAGGTGCGCCGGATGTTGATGGATCTACATGAGGGGCTGTCGCACTGATGTTGTCTCCCGATTCCCGTGCTGTGGCGATGGATTTGCTCAAGCCTCCACCAGGTTACCGAATTGATCGCACTGTACTGACGACATACAGCATGGATCTGGAGGTTCTGTTGGCTCTGCCGCTGGCAGTATTGGCTCAGACAGATGCTGGAGTAGAGCAGCTCTTGCTGGATCCGCTGATGTTGCTCGAGGCGATTCGCGAGGCAGGTGAGCGTATACAGGTGTTTGTCGACGAGGCCGGCATTGCCGTACCCGCCAACGGTCGGGCTCTATATGGGGCGTTGGAATCCAGCGTCCATCCGGTAAAAGCGCCTAACGGTGGGGTATTCCATCCCAAGGTTTGGGTGGCCCGTTTTGTTCGTGATAATGAACCACCGCTGATTCGTGTATCTGTAGCTTCTCGCAATTTAACCTTTGATAGGTCTTGGGATATTGCCCTGACGTCGGAGGCGACTCCTGGGAAAAAAACAATTGCAGCAAGCAAGCCGCTGTCTGACTTGCTGCGTCGATTGCCAGGGCTAGGAGATGAAACACTGGAAGACGCTGTCATTGCAGACATTAAGCACCTGGCGGATGAAGTGCAGCGGACCGCGTTTCCGGCGCCGGAGGGATTCGATAGCGGTCTTGAGTTTTATGTGTTGGGTCTTGGTAAGCAGAGGGCGCACTGGAGTCCAGTCGAGCAGGCAACCCGCATACTGGTCATAGCTCCCTTCCTATCTGACAAGGCACTGCAAAAAATCGCCAGGCTGGCATCGAGTGAGTCGCTGTTGGTTAGTCGTGCAGACCAGCTCTCGCAACTTGAAACGGACTTGGCCAACGATTGGAGCGTCGTACAAGTGCTGAGTTCGACGGCCGATGTAGAAGCAGAGGATGAATCTCAGTTACGGCCATTTGGCCTGCATGCCAAGCTGATGGTATTTGAGTGGGGGCATCGAGCCACCTGGTTTATCGGCTCAGCCAACCTGACTGATGCCGCTTTTACCGGGAGAAATGTTGAGCTGATGGCGTCGGCCTCAGGCCCTAAAGGACGTCCGGGGGGCAAAGGAATTGGCATCAATCTGTTTATGGAGTCGGGTTTTCAGAGTCTGTGTGAAGACTATCAGCCTGCTGAGTACGCGCCTGAGGAAGAAACAGCTCAAGAGGCCGCAACCAAGCTCAAACAGGCTCGAGAGGCATTGCTGGGCGCGGAGTTGCGTGTCAGCTGTCGACCAGCAGAAGGCGATTGGCAAATGGCCGTGCAGGGTGGGATTGCCCTACCTCAAGGCGTCACACTAACCGCTTGGCCCTTATCGGTTGAAGGGCATCAGGCTAAGGAGTGGCAGGACGGTGTCAGTTGGTATCTACCAATTGCCCGGCTGACGGCATTTATCGCTTTCAGCATCGCCGTGGATGGACATGATGAGAGACTCGATCTTGCCATCAAGCTGCCTGTAGAAGGGATGCCGGAGGAGCGGATCCATCATGTGTTACGCACCCTGATCGATAGCCCTGAGCGTTTCATGCAGTTCCTGCGGGCCTTACTTGGCGGGCTAGAGGAGATTGCCGGGCTCATCGGGGACAGTTCCGGGCAAACTTGGAATTTTGCCGGAGGCCAGGGACTCCGAGGTGAGCCATTGCTGGAAGACATGCTGCGCGCCGCCTCAAGGGACCCGCAGCGGCTGCTCCCGGTAAGACGGCTGATTGCTGATTTGCGCCAGTCGGAAGAGGGGCGAAAGATCGTGCCCGATGATCTTTATGTCGTATGGCAAGTAGTTGATTCAGTACTGAATGACATGGAAGCTCAATGAAACGACCAGATATCGACAGTGTTCTGGCCCCGCTGAAGACTTTCCAGCGGCGCACAGTGGAGCATGCTTTCTATCGCATGTTCCATGCTGATGACAGTACGGGCCGTTTCCTTGTTGCTGATGAAGTAGGCCTTGGTAAGACGCTGGTCGCCCGAGGTGTGATCGCTCGCGCAGTAGACAAACTCTGGCAGGATGTCGATCGGATCGACGTGATTTATATCTGCAGCAACCAGAGTATTGCCCGCTCCAATCTACCGAAGCTGCGGATCACCGGTGACAACCAGGTCAGTTTTTCCCTTGCTTCTCGCTTGACCATGCTCGCTACTGAGCTTGCCCCCCGTGAGGGGCAGCTGGGATTGGCTGGTAGCAAGCTGAACTTTGTCAGCTTTACCCCAGGTACCTCCTTTGACATGGGGCGTTCGACCGGGATGCGGGATGAGCGCCGGTTACTGTTTCACCTCCTCGACGGTGTAGTAATGCCACGAGTGGGGTTGATGAACTTACTCCAGGGAGCGGTCCAGAGCCGTGAGCGCTGGCGTCAGCAGCTCAATGACTGGCCACTGCCGCTGGAAGAGGGCATTGCTGCACGTTTCCGGGAGCGATTCCGGGATAGTGGGCGTCTGCAACAGGATGTAATTGACGCCGCAACCCGCTACTTCGCTCGTTATCGGGAGTCCTACCCGCCGGATGCTGGTCATTTGCGTCGACGCTTGATCGGTGAACTACGTCAGTTGCTGGCTGAGGTTTGCGTCGAAGCGCTGGAGCCGGACTTGATAGTGGTGGATGAGTTCCAGCGCTTCAAAACACTTCTGGATCCAGAACAGGCCGAATCTGATCCTTCGGCAGAGATTGCTCAGGCACTGTTTAGCGCTAAATCATCGGAGGGAGTCCCTGCGAGGGTGCTGCTGCTCTCCGCAACTCCGTACAAGCTGTTCACCACGGACGCAGAGATTGAGCAGGAGGACCACTATAAGGATTTCATTGCTACTACCGCCTTTCTGCTTGGGCATGACGAGAAGCGGGGCGCTCGTCTGAAGTCTGCGATTACCGAATTTGGTCGCGGGTTACGTCGTGCAGCTAGGGGAGAAACGGATCAGGTCTTGCCAGCGAAGCAGGAGCTTGAGCTCTGCCTGCGAGAGGTGATGGCTCGCACCGAGCGCGTGGCAGCCACAGAAGAACATGACGGTATGCTGGTCGAGCCTTGCAATACCGTAAAACTGCAGCCTGAGGATGTACGCCAGTATCTGTCGGCCGATGCGGTATTTCGTGCGGTAGGCGAGCGAGATCCAATGGTTTACTGGAAGTCCGCCCCCTATCTCGCCAACTTCATGCATCGCTACAAGGTGGACAAGCGGATACAGGATACGCAGCAGCGCTTCCCTGAAAAGCTGGCCAAGGTCATCACCGAGCACCAAGACAGCATGCTGTCCATTGATGCAGTTTCAAAGCTCGAGCCTGTGCCGGATGCGCATGCAAAGCTGCGTGACTTGCGAGAACGCTTGATCGACAGTGGATTGTGGAAGCTGCTTTGGATGCCACCGACCGTACCATACTGGCCGTTGGCTGGAGCCTATGAGGGACAGCATGGGCAGAGCAAGGCGCTGTTGTTCTCTGCCTGGAACATGGTTCCCGATGTAGTCAGTGGTCTGCTCAGCTATGAAGCCGAGCGGCGAATGCTGGGGCCTGATTTTGAGAGTTACCACGAACCGGATCGTCGCCAGAGCGCCCTGTTGCGCCTGACTGAGACAGGTGGGTCTCGAGCTCGGCATCGCCTGTTGCTGCTGCTTATGCCCTGTCTGACACTGGCAGATAAGGCTCATCCTCTTGCTGCTCCAATAGGTGTTGACCGGCGCGAATGGGTACGTGGTCAGGTGGCTGAGCTGCTCCAAACCTTGCCTGATCCTGAGGATGCTGCGGTAGATAATCGTTGGGAATGGGCGGCGCCGTTGCTGCTGGATCCTGGCATGCGGGAGTTTTTGTCTGACTGGCCGCATGACTGTGCAGCACCGGAGTATCGACCCAATCCTGAGTATTTGCCTGGCTACGTAGATGACCTGCTCTCCTTGGATATCAGCACCCTTGGACGCCGTCCTGATCACTTGCTTGAAACCCTAACTGATGTAGCGCTTGGCTCGCCGGCTGTGCTTGCTGCGCGCATGCTTGATGTGCCTGGATTGTCGCCGCTGGTACGTCGGGAGCTAGCTGCTAGGACCGCCTATTCATTCTGGCGTTTATTCAACCGCCCGGCATCGATTCGCCTTATCCGTCAGCTGGACTCCACCGGTTCTGATTCCAGCGATGAAGATGCCTACTGGCATCGTGTCTTGCGCTATTGCCGTGACGGGAACTTGCAAGCAGTTCTCGACGAAACCTGGCATCTAGTGTTCGAGCAGCATGGTTGGGCGGCAGGCCAGGAACTCAACTCCGTCTGCCGTGACTGCGTAGCCGATGTGGTGGAAATGGTAGAGCCACGGCCTTCACGAGTGCTGGCTCGCTGCTATCGGGTTAAGGGTAAACAGGTTGAGACGGAGGAGCTGCATCTGCGGATGATGTTTGCTCTGCGCTTTGGGCATTTGCAGTCAGAGGAGGGCGGTTTGACTCAGGACGCAGTACGAAAGGCCTTCAACAGCCCATTCCGGCCATTCCTGCTCTCGAGTACATCAGTGGGACAAGAGGGGCTCGACTTCCATCCGTGGTGTCATCGGATTGTTCACTGGAACCTGCCGGGTAATCCGGTGGATATGGAGCAGCGGGAGGGGCGGGTGCATCGGTATAAGGGGCACGCAGTACGTAAGAATGTTGCCGCCCGCTTTTCCTCCGAGTCACTGTGTAACTGGCGCCCCGGTCAAAACCTCTGGCAAGAAATATTTGTGCGGGCTGATCGGGAAGCGCGCGCGCAGGGCCGCAGCGAACTAGTGCCTTATTGGGTCGCACCGGGAGAGGCTCGGATCGAGCGCCATGTGCCGGCATTGCCTTACACCAGCGAGGTTGAGGCCTTCGCCAGGTTGAAACGCCAGTTGGCTGCTTACCGGGTGGTCTTTGGTCAGCCACGACAGGAAGAACTGCTTGATCTGCTCGATAGCTCCCAAGTATCGCAGGGACAGTTGGAGGCTTGGTCTATCGACTTGATGCCGACGGTGTGAGTCCTTCAATGCGACCTGAACCGCTCCGGGTTCTTCGGGGCATGGTCGGTGATGGAGGTGCTCATGTCCTTGGAGGCCTGCTGGCGACTGATACCAAAGCTCTGGATCAAGTGCTGCGTGGTCAGCCGACCTTCCCACCAGGCGATGGTCTCGATCAGACGATAGCGTAGGGCGAGATCCCAACGGACGGATTCGGGGGTGTTGCTGCGTTTCATGGTGTCCTTACCTGCTTGAAAAGCTGACACATAAGCGTCGCTTGCGAAGACGTGTAAATCAAGATGGCATGTTGGTTTGACTTGGCGCAAGTTTCATTGCGCTGTCAAACGGCCCTCACGAGCATCTGACGGCCTAGAATCCGCAAAATCGCTGCCCCACAGCAAGCCGCGACTAAGTAACCGACTAAGTAACCGACTAAGTAAGCGGCCAAGTAGCGCGCTCAAGAAGCGATGCGCAGGTTCCAGCATCCGCCTGAAAACTTGACCTGTATGCATGACCATTATTGGCCTGTCAGCTAACGCGACATATCATCCAACTGTGCCCGCTGGGAGCGGGCAGGGATGGATCCCCTCGGTCATGGATGACCAACTCTGTTTAGCTGTTCCTGGCAATACACCGCGGGAGACAACAACCGCTTTACCCTGTGCTTGTCGCTGGCTAAAGTGATGGCCATCACACTTTGCCGCAGGTCACAGGGGTGGACCGCTCGATGCAGTCTGCTGTTCTCCTCCTTGCACGCCTTTGGTAATACGATTTGTTTTGCTGCTAAGTCGCGGTGGCTCGCAGGAGTTCTGTTTTATATGGTCAAGGTCGCCCAGTCGTTGCTCAGTTACGGGCAGCAAATGCCAGCCAGGGGATGCGCGCTATGGCCGAATGACAATCGATGGATTGCGGGGGCGCAGAGATGACGGAGTTGGTGCCTGGTACTAAGGTTCGCCTAAGAGATAACCCCAGTCGATATGGTGTGGTGGGGGTAGGCTGCGAGGGCAGCGGACGGCGGCTGAGACTGCAGGTGCACCTCTTTGACGGGCAGGAAGATCACTTTCCGCCTAGTGCTCTGGAGCGGATGCCAGAGACCAATAGTCCCGAGGCTTGCTTCAGGTCAGGCGCGTACTCTCTGGTAAAGAATCTGCGAACGGCGATAACCCATCATCGTTTGAGTGGGCGTCTCGCCAACCTAATTTACAGCTTGAACACCACCAATACGGATTTCTATCCGCACCAGTTCAAGCCTGTGTTGCAGTTTTTGGAGTCGCCCAGCAACGGCATCTTGATCGCGGATGAGGTTGGGCTCGGCAAGACAATCGAGGCGGGCCTGATCTGGACCGAGCTTAGAGCCAGGTTTGATGCGCGCAGGTTGTTGGTGGTGTGCCCAGCGGTGTTGCGCAACAAGTGGCGTGACGAGCTCTTGAACCGGTTTGGTGTCAAAGCAGAGCTGGTTAATGCCGACGAGCTGCGACAGCGGTTGGAAACTGTCAGAGGTAAGCCGAGGCAAGAGTTTGCCCTGATCGCCAGCATGCAAGGGCTGCGTCCGCCCAGTGATTACGAGAACCTGCAAAACAAACAGGGTGCTGCCAAGCTAGCTAGGTTACTCGATGACACGGACATCTCTGGGGAGCCTTTGCTAAACCTTGTGGTGATAGATGAGGCTCACTATCTCCGAAACTCCAGCACAAAAACCAATCGGCTTGGCCACCTGCTCAGGGCGCATGCAGAACACTTGGTATTGTTGTCCGCTACACCCATCCAACTGGCTGACAGCGATCTATTTAGCCTGTTGAAGCTGCTTGACGAATCTGCCTTCCCGCATGAGTACCTGTTTGATCAGAGCATGGAGGTAACCCGTCCGATCATCCAGCTCCGTGACGCCGTGCTGGCCGGGAGTGTCAGCAAGCTGGAGTTTTGTGACGCCATTCGTGAAACCATGGCTAATCACTTTCTGGAGGATAACGCGCAGCTTGCGTCCATGCTCAAGAGGCCACCTACCGAGAAGGAACTGAAATCGCCGGATAGTCGCTCGGAGATCGCTGATCGACTGGATCGTGTGCACCCGCTTAGCAAGATCGTCACGCGCACCCTCAAGCGAGATGTGCAAGCGAACAGGGTGGTGCGCGAACCCTTTGCTATACGCGCGCCGCTAAGTGACGTGGAGCAATCGTTCTACGAACAGGTCACAGCACGGGTGCGTGAATACTGTCAGGAGCACGGTCTGCTGACGGGCTTTATCCTGACAACTCCCCAGAGGCAGATGGCCAGCTGTATGCCGGCGGCCTGTAAGGCCTGGCAGGAGAAGCTAAGCACTGGTCGGATTGCGGGGCTAGACGAAGCCATGTACGAGCTGGCAAGCGATGAGAGTGATGATGAGGTGGTGGAGCCCAGTGCCCTCGGTAGCCTCGTTACCCAACTTGTCGAGATAGCTCAGAGTGTTGGCAACTATGAGCAGCTGCGGTTGCACGATAGTAAATATCAGCTGCTACGTGATGAGCTGCGAAAGTACTTTGCCGCCCTGCCAGAGAAAAAGGTCGTACTGTTTTCATTTTTCCGCCAGACGCTCGCCTATCTTAAAGAGCGCCTGAGCGAGGACGGCATGTCATGCATCGTGCTTCAGGGGGGCGATGACAAAGATGAAGTCCTGCGAGCCTTCAAAGCGGATTCCGGCCCGCAGATATTACTGTCCTCCGAGGTCGGCTCGGAGGGGGTAGACCTCCAGTTTTCTTCGTTGCTGGTGAACTATGACCTGCCATGGAACCCGATGAAAATCGAGCAGCGTATCGGGCGTATCGACCGCCTTGGACAGCAGGCTGACAAAATCGTCATCTGGAATCTCATGTATTCCAATACGATTGATGAGCGAATTTATGACCGGTTGCTAATGCGACTGGATATTTTCACGCAGACGCTCGGCAGCATGGAGTCGGTGATAGGGCGAGTCATTAGCAACATCACCAAGGAGTTGTTCAGTCACCAGCTCAGTCCCGCTGAAGAAAACCAGCGTATCGAGCGAAATCAGCAGGCTCTAGCTGAGGTCAGGCTGCGGCAAACCCAGCTTGAAGCTGAGGCCCCAAATCTGATTGCGCATGGCGACTTCATCATCAACAAGGTAAATGCGGCGAAAAATCTCGAGCGCTACGTGCGTTCCGAAGACCTCTACGCCTACGTCACGGACTATGTTCTGGACAATTATCCTGGCACGCGGTTTATCCCGTTTGAGCACGAGCTGGAACTCTATAGCGTTGAGCTGGCAATGGAGCTGCGCGTCCAGCTCAGTCAATTTGTCCAAGAGAAGGGGTTGCACGGGCAAACGCGCTTGCTGGATCTTAAGCCTCTGCCGGTGCTTTTTGAAAATTGCCATCGTGCGCCTTCATCCAGTTATGAGCGTGTAGCGCAGGATCACCCCTTAGTGCGTTTTGTCGCATCACGTCTGGCCAGTCATGAGAACGCCAGCCAGCGTCACCCTGTCAGCGCAGTGCGGTTACCAAGCTCGTTGGCAAAGGGGGCCAAGCCCGGTTGTTATGTCTTTACCGTTGCGCGTTGGAGCTTTAGTGGAGCGCAGACAACGGAAAGACTGGTTTATGTCGTCAAGATGCTGGGGGGTGACACTCCCCTTGACGCCGAGCAGGCGGAGCAATTGGTGAACCAGGCGGCATTGGCGGGGGATGACTGGACCGCAGCCAGAAACCAGCTGGAACCCGACTCAGTGATTGATGCCTTTGATGAGTGCCGCGGGCAGATAGCCGACCAGTTTTATGACGTGCGTCAGGCGATGCGTGATGAAAACGACGATCGCATCAACCTGCAGATCAAGCTGGTCAGAGATCGCTGCGAGCGCGACGTCCTGCGACTCAGGGACCAGATGGTAAAGCACAGGGAGGCGGGGCATGAACGGGCGATCAAGCTTAAAAAAGGCCAGATAAATAAGAGATATACCCTAAGGGATCAACGTATCGCTGAGTTGCGCCTCAAGCAGCAGCTTGAAGCAGACAATCAGTTTGTTACCGCTGGAGTGATCAGGGTCGATTGACAGGGAGGTTATATGAAGCTTGGGGGATTATTACGTGAGGCTTTTGATAAGGCTGGTGTAGCGCTTCCAGAGAAGCCACGAAAAAAAGCGCGCCACAAAAGCGGGAAGGGGAAGAGCAGAGGGGACGCAAAGCTCGCGCAGCAGAAAAAGCCCCAGCCCCAGGCGGAAAACGTAAGGTCTACTCCTAAGCAGGCTGAGGTCGTAAAGTCATCGCAACCCGAAAAAACGGTCACGGTAACGGCGAACGGTACGCGCATTACACGCTGGTCCGCTCCCGAGCCAGCACCAAAACCGGTGCGCGTAACCAAGCAAACATCCGTCCCCGAGCCGCAGCAAGATGCTGTAGAGCCTTGCTTAACAATCAGGGCAAGTGCTGACGCCCGGGTGACTTGGCACACGCTGAAAGCTGCGAAGCCCGCACCCATAGAGACATGGCCTCGGAGTGGGCACGAAATTCATTTGCGTAATAGCTCAGACGAAAAGCATCTATATCTCGGTCTGGACTTTGGTACCTCATCGCTCAAGGCGGTTATCAGCGACCGTGAGCGGCAGCTTACCTATGCCGTTCCCTTTCGAGATATACAGGGCGTGGCGCGCTACCTTCTGCCTTGCAGGGTTTATCGTGACACGACTGACGCAGGAGTGGAGAGTTATAACCTGGATAGCCATGGTGTGGCGTTCCAAGACCTGAAGCTTGCTTTGTTGTCTGCTCCCGATTCGCATGAAGCTCAGTTGAATGTGGTGGGCTTTCTTGCTTTGGCGCTCAGGTTGATCCGTGGCTGGCTGCTGAGTACCCATGGAGCAACCTACGGCGGCGAGATTATTTGGGATATGGCTGTCGGGCTGCCGTTTGCCAATCGTGAAAATGAAAAGCTTGTAAGCCTCTACAAAACGCTCAGCACTGCCGCATGGATTGCGTCAACCAAGGAGCAGTTGACGCCGGCTGTCGTGCAGCAGGCGATAAAGCGGGCCGAAGAGCTCTCCGCTGGAGCTCCAGTCGACACTGGAGTCGAAGACGTTGAAGACATTGCAGTTGATGTCCACCCGGAGATTGCTGCGCAAATTCACGGTTTTGTCAGCTCCGGCGCTTACGACCCTAACGCCAGCAATATTTACCTGTTGGTCGATGTTGGCGCAGGGACCTTGGACGCGTCTGTTTTCCGGGTCAAACGCGAGGCCGGCCAGAGTAAGGACAGTTTCGCCTTCTTCACAACCTCGGTTGAGCCCCATGGCGTTATGAATCTGCATAGACAGCGAACAGGCGCGTTGCAGAAGGCCCTAGCCGACCAACTGCCTGACCGCGCAGACTTGCTGCAGGCCGTAAAAAGTATTAGCCAACTGACTGATGCCGAAGAGGCTTTGCCAGAGCAAATTGCAGACTATTTCCAGGGAGTTAACGCGCAGTTTCAGGGAGAGACGATTGATAGGCAATTCTACAAGCGGGTAAAACATCAGGTAGCTCAAGAAACATACGCCAAAGTGGAGGCTGATAAGCTCCTTAGTCAGCAGCAAATGCGAGGTATGGATATGTTTATATGTGGCGGCGGCAGTCGCTCTGGTTTTTACCAGCAACTTAATGCAGATATGCAGTCGTCTCCCGGTTGCAGTTGGTTTGGGGTAACCCCCAAATCTTTGCAGCGCCCTCGTGGGCTGCAGGCTCCAGGATTGCCTCGTTCGGACTATCATCGCCTGTCGGTTGCCTACGGTCTTAGCAGGTTAAAGCTCGGCGAGGTGGTTGCTCAGGTGCCTGCATTGGATGTCGAGAACAGGCGGATAGATTTCAGTGACCGCTACATTGATAAATGACGACTGTCTGGACACGAGTCGGGTGGTTCGCTGGCTACTATGCTGCCAAGCCAATGGATCTATAGCCACGGAGTTGCATGGTTTGAGCCCCCCGACGCTTCCCCGAACAAGCAGGATACCGCATCATTGGCCCTGTGATGTAGAAACGCCACATGCGACATGGGATGTCGCCCCCATCGGTCAACATCCCGCCTATAACCATAAGCTGTAAGCAGGAAGTACCGATGTCTGCACTCTACGCCCCCGGCGCCCGTGTTGTAATCCGTGACTGTGAGTGGATCGTGCGCCGCGCCGATCCCTCGGATGACGGTGGTTACGTACTCACGGTGGATGGCCTGTCTGAACTGGTCAACGGCAAGAGCGCCCGGTTTCTTACCCGGCTGGAAGAGCAGGCCGATGCTATTCGTGTGTTGGACCCGGCGCAGACCCGTTTTGAACAAGATCTGTCTCCGGGCTTCGAGAAGAGCCGCCTGTTCATCGAAACCCAGCTGCGCCAGATCACGCCGGCTGACGACAAGATTCACCTGGGCCACAAGGCCGCGATGGACCCGGTGCCCTATCAGCTGGACCCGGCGCTGCAGGCGCTTAAACAGAACCGCCAGCGCATTCTGATTGCCGATGCAGTGGGCCTGGGCAAGACCCTGGAAGCCGGCATTCTCATGACCGAGCTGATGCGCCGTGGCCGCGGCAAGCGCATTCTGGTGCTCACGCTGAAAAGCATGATGACCCAGTTCCAGAAGGAAATGTGGAACCGCTTTACCATCCCGCTCACCCGGCTTGATTCGGCTGGCTTGCAGCGTGTGCGCAACCATATTCCCGGTAACCACAACCCGTTCTACTACTACGACAAGTCGATCATCTCCATCGACACCCTCAAGCAAGACAACGAATACCGCCGCCATCTGGAGCAGGCCTACTGGGACATCATCGTCATCGACGAAGCCCACAACGTCGCCGAGCGTGGCTCCAGTTCGCAGCGAGCCAAACTGGCGCAATTGCTGGCAGGCCGCTCCGATACCCTGATCATGCTCTCGGCTACGCCCCACGACGGCAAGGCCAGAAGTTTTGCCAGCCTGATGAACATGCTCGACCCGACGGCCATCACCGACCCGGACGACTACGCCCGCGATGACTTTAGTGACAAAGGTCTGGTGATCCGTCGCTTCAAGAAGGACATCCGCGATCAGGTAAAGCAGGAATTCAAGGAACGTGTGGTCAACGACGTCTACTTGCACGCCTCACCTGAAGAGGAGGCGGCCTACCAGTATCTGCTCGATGTGCCCTTTACCTACCGCGGCGAACACAGCCAGAGCCGCAACGGTCAATTGGTACGCATTGGACTGCAAAAGGCCATTTTCAGCTCACCGGTGGCAGCTCAGGTCTCGGTTCAGCAGCGCATAAAAAAGCTGGAAAGCAAGCCTGATATCAGCCCAGACGAGAAAGTTGAAGTGCAGAGCCTGCACAGCCTGCTGCTGGCGCTGGCCAAGATCACACCCCAGCAGTTCAACAAATACCAGCACCTGCTGACGCTGCTCGGCAGCAAGGCGTTTGGCTGGAAGAAGAACGATACCGACGACCGCCTGGTGATCTTCAGTGAGCGCATTGAAACGCTCAACTGGCTGCACGGCCAACTGCAACAGGATATCGGTCTGAAAGACGACGCCGTTCGCATCCTCCACGGTGGCATGTCCGATATTGAACAGCAGGAAATTGTTGAAGCCTTCGGCAAGCCAGAGAGCAAACTGCGCGTCCTATTGTGTTCAGACGTAGCCAGCGAGGGCATCAACCTGCATTACCTCTCGCACCGTCTGGTCCACTTTGATCTGCCCTGGTCGTTGATGATCTTTCAGCAGCGCAACGGCCGGGTAGACCGCTACGGTCAAGAACAGACGCCAATTATCACCTACCTGATCAATCAGAGCGACAATCCGCAGGTGCGCGGCGACCAGCGCATTCTGGAAATCCTCAAGGACAAGGACGAACAGGCCTACAAGAACATTGGCGACCCGGCCACCTTTATGAAGGTGCACGACGCCGAGGCCGAAGAAGCACTGACCATGGACGCCATGGCTGCTGGCACCGCCGCCGCAGACTTTGATGCCCAGTATCAGGCCGATGACAGTAACGAAGGCGACGATCTGCTGGCGCTGTTCCTCAACCCGGACGCCGCGGCACCTGTCACCTCTGAGCAGGCCGAGCAGCACACCGTTGAACGATACAGTCTGTTCGATAACGACTTCGACTTTGCCCGTCAGGCCCTTGAGGCATTGAATCGCGAGCAGCAGGTGGTCAGTTGCAGCATTAATCGCGAACGTCAGACCATCACCCTCACGCCGCCGGATGATCTTGAGTACCGCTTCCGTTTTCTGCCGCCTGAAATCAGCCCGCAAGACGGCAGCCTGGTGCTGACCGCCGACAAGCAGCGCTTTGAAGAAGAAATTCGCCGCAGCCGGCAGGACGAAGATGCTTGGCCCAAACTGCATTACCTCTGGCCGCAGCATCCGGCCATCCAGTGGCTGCAGGATCGTCTGTTGGCGCAAGTGGCGCGTCATAGCGCGCCGGTGCTGGCCCTGCCGGAAAGCCCGCAAGTCACTCAGGCCATGCAGGGCGCTGACAGCGTTTTTCTGGTCAGTGGCCTGATTCCCAACCGCAAGGCCCATCCGGTGATCTGGCAATGGTTTGCCGTTCGTTGCAGCGCCGTTGCTGTGCTCGACGTACAGCCAGCGGAAGACTGGCTGAGTAACCTGCAGCTCAACACCCGACTACCCAACCGCGCCGAACCCATCAGCCTGGCGCCGCTCGAGGCCTTGCGTCAGCCGGTAATCAGTGCCGTCAGTGCGCAGATGGCGCAGTTGCAGCAAGCTTTCAGCGCAGCCCGTCAGCCAGAGCTGGAGCAGCAGCTTGCAGGCCTGCAAGCCCTCAAAGGCCGACAACTGCAGCAGCTGGACCTGCAGTTGCAGGGCTCTGGGCAGGCCGAGCACTTCAAGCTCGCGCGCCGTGAGGAGCGCAGTGCCCGCATTGAACAGATTTTTGCCGACTACCAGACCTGGGTGCGCGATACCCTCAGCATTGAGCCGGTGCCCTTTATTCAGATCATCGCCGCCTTCACCCGCGCAAGCGCCTGAAGCCCAGGTTAATCAGGAATACTCGTATGGCAGTACAAGACAGCGCCGCCACCTTTATCGGCCTGAGCAATGAAAACGAATTTTTCAGCGCCCATTACCTCGCAGAGGTGTTTGAGGGTGATCTGGCCGATACCATCCGCGACTGGGAGGCCCGTGAAGAGCAGGCCCGCGCAGAGGGACACGACTACAGCACACCGCACCGCGGGCTGCGTAACCTGAACCAGAGCTATTTCGCCCTGCGCCACAAGCTCAAGACCGAACGCACCGCCGCTGAGCGGGTGCGCCTGCAGCGCCAGTTCTATGCCGACCTGATGCAAGTACTCGGCATCGCCTGCCAGCCAGAGAACCGCCTGCTCGCCGCCAGTCAGGAGCTGCCGGTACTCGCTGCGCTGGGCGATCAGCTCTGGGTGCTGGGAGCGCTGGATCAGGACAACGAAGGTCTGGACCCGCTCTCGCTCAAATTGCACGCCAGCCAGTTCATTGGCCCCGGCCCCCATGCCGACGCGCTGAAAAATAGCGACTGGTACAGCATTCTCGATCAGGCCGTCTTCCGTCAGGACAACCCGCCACGCTGGGTGTTACTGCTGTCTGATCGTCAGGGCATTTTGATCGACCGCTACAAGTGGTCACAAAACCGCATGCTGCGCTTTGACTGGGAAGACATTCTCGGCCGCCGCGACGACAAAACCCTGAAAGCCACCGCCGTACTGCTGCATCGCGATAGCCTCGCGCCCAGCGAAGGCCAATGCCGCCTGGATAGCCTGGACGAGAACAGCCACAAGCACGCCTTTGCCGTTTCCGATGACCTCAAGTACGCCCTGCGCCAGGCCATCGAGCAGCTTGGCAACCAGGCCGCGGAGCAGCTGGTGGCGCAGGCTCGCGAGCGCAAGGAAGGCATCTTCAGCGGCGACAATGCCCTGGATGCCGATCAGCTCTCCAAGGAATGCCTGCGTTACATGTACCGCATTCTGTTCCTGTTCTATATCGAGGCCAGGCCCGAGCTGGGGTATTTGCCCACCACCGATGAAACCTGGCGCACCGGTTACAGTCTGGACAGCCTGCGCGATCTGGAAATGGTCCGCCTGACCACCGACGCCAGCCGCCAGGGGCGCTACTTTCACGACAGCCTGCAGCGCATGTTCAGTCTGATCTATCAGGGCAACAGCATCAGTCGCCAGCACGACCAGCTGCATCAGAGCAGCGCCAACGCCTTCACCCTGCAGGGGTTGGATAGCCACCTGTTTGACCCAGCCAAAACGCCGCTGCTCAACCGCGTGGTGTTCAGCAACGAGACCTTGCAGCAGGTCATCCGCAGCATGTCGCTCACCCGCCCGCAGAAGGGCAAACAGCGCCGTGGCCGGGTGAGTTACACCCAGCTGGGTATCAACCAGCTAGGCGCCGTGTATGAAGCGCTGCTCAGTTATCGCGGCTTCTTCGCCACTGAAGACCTCTACGAGGTTGCCCCCAAGGGCGAGAACATCAACCCCAACGAGCTGGAGACCGGTTACTTTGTTAGCCAGCGTCAGCTCGACGAGTTTGCTGACAACGAGCGGGTGTATGACCTGGTTAACGGCAAGAAGACCCTGCGCGTGCACCCCAAGGGCAAGTTCATCTACCGCATGGCTGGGCGCGACCGGGAGAAGAGCGCCAGTTATTACACCCCCGAGGTACTGACCAAAAGCCTGGTCAAATACACCCTCAAGGAACGTCTGAGTGCAGACGTAACCGCAGACGACATCCTCAACCTCACCGTCTGCGAGCCGGCCATGGGCAGCGCCGCCTTCTTGAACGAAGCGGTAAATCAGCTGGCAGAGGCTTACCTCACCCGCAAGCAGCAGGAGCTGGGCCAGCGCATCCCGCACGAGGCGTATCAGAGAGAGTTGCAGCGGGTGAAAATGCACATCGCCGATCACAACGTCTACGGTGTGGACCTCAACCCCATCGCCGTTGAGCTGGCTGAAGTCTCGCTCTGGCTCAATGCGCTGTCTGGCGGCCATAACGTACCCTGGTTCGGCTATCAGCTGTTTAGTGGTAACAGCCTGATCGGCGCCCGTCGTGAGGTGTACCCGGCCATCGCGCTGAAAAAACAGGCCAAGGACGGGCTCTGGTATAACCAGCCGCCGCGCCGTCTGGAGCCGCGCACCTTGCTGGAGCCGAACGGCGAAGGCGGGCGTCGTGAGCAAGACATCTATCACTTCCTGCTGCCTGACCCCGGCATGGCGGATTACGGCGACAAGGTCGCCAAGCAGCTGCGCCCAGACGCCTTCAGGAAACTGAAAGAGTGGAAAAAGGACTTCTGCGCCCCGCTGGAGGCCAGCGAGATCAGCCTGCTGCAAAGCCTCAGCCAGGCGGTAGACCGTCTCTGGCGCGAGCACACCCAGATGCTCGCCCAGCACCGCCAGCGCACCGAAGACACCTACCCGCTCTGGGGCCAGCAGGGCGTGCAGGAGCACCACACCAGCACCCGCGAAAAAGACGACCTGCGCGCCCGCGGCATCTTCAACACCAACGCCCGCATCGCCTCACCTTACCGCCGCCTCAAGCTGGCGATGGACTACTGGTGCGCCCTGTGGTTCTGGCCGCTGGATCAGGTAGACCAACTGCCAGACCGGCAGAAGTGGCTGTTCGACCTCAACACCATTCTCAACAGCGCCGGCACCTTTACCTTCGCCCCCGAGCAGGAAGGGTTGTTTGCTGCTGAGCAGCCGCCAGCCGATCAGGCGAGTGGCGGGCTTGCCCCGCCCACCGCGGATATGTTTGCCGCGGAGCAACCCCAGCTTGGCCTGCGCGCAGAGACCCGCGCCGCCCGCGAGGTGAGTACGCCCCAGGGTGAGCTGAACCTGGAAAAACTGTTCAAGAACCCGTTCTACGCCACCCTCAAGCTGGCCAACCAACTGGGTGAGCAATACCGCTTTTTCCACTGGGAACTGGCCTTTGCCGATGTCTTCGCCAATCGTGGCGGTTTCGACATTACCCTGGGTAACCCGCCCTGGCGCAAAGTGGAATGGCAGGAAGGCGGCATCCTTGGCGACCACAACCCGGCTTTTGTACTGCACAAACTCAGCGCCAAGCAACTGACCGATGAGCGTGAAGCTGCCTTTGAGCGCAACCCCGAACTGGAGCAGGCCTGGTTTGCCGAACTCGCGGAAGCGGAAGGCTCGCAGGCGTTTCTGAATGCCACTCAGAACTATCCGCAGCTCGCGGGCCAGAAAGCCAACTTGTATAAATGCTTCCTGCCGCGCGCCTGGGCCAATGTGAACAAGCAGGGCGTTAGTGGGTTTTTGCATCCGGAGGGGATTTATGACGATCCCAAGGGTGGGGCGTTTCGCCGTGAGGTTTATCATCGACTGCGTGCGCACCACCAGTACCAGAATGAGAGGGCTCTGTTCCCGATCGGTAACCGTAACAAATTCAGTGTGAATATATCGGGGCCTTATCGTGAGGAAGTAAGCTTCGACAATATTGCCAACCTGTTTATGCCGCAAACTGTCGATGGCTGTTATACAGATCCTGTTGGAAGACGGGTCGGTGGCATAAAGAACGAGCAGGATGAGTGGAACTTGGAGGGGCATCCGGACCGAATAATAGAAGTAAGCAGGCATGAACTTGCCCTGTTTGCTCAACTCTACGATGAAGCTGGTACTGATGCATTGGAGGCACGCCTGCCAGCTCTTCATGCGCGTCAGCTAATGACTGTGCTGGATAAATTTGCTGTGCAGCCTCGTCGGCTTGGGGACCTGAAGGGGCAATACTATTCGACTCAGCACTGGAACGAAGTGAATGCCCAGCAAGACGGCACAATCAAGCGAGAAACCCAGTTTCCGCAGACCCCGGACCAATGGATACTCTCCGGCCCGCATTTCTTCGTCGGCAACCCGTTCTACAACACCCCCCGGGCGGTGTGTGACACGCACAAGGCCTACGACAACCTCGACCTGCAAACCCTGCCGGACAATTACCTGCCGCGCACCAACTACATCCCCGCCTGCGACCCCGCCATCTACCGCGACCGCACCCCAACAGTGCCCTGGGTGGAAGAGGGCGAGCATCGGGCGCGGTTGGTGACGGAGTATTATCGGTTGTTCTGTCGCAGGCAACTGAGTCAGTCAGGTGAGCGGACCCTTTTAGGGATGGTTGCTCCGAAAGGGGCAGGCCACATCCATCCTGTTATCTCCACCACCTTCAAAGATCAGACTGCGATGCTGGATTTTGGAGCAGCTTGTGCTTCTTTGGTCTTTGATTTTTGGTTGAAAACAACTGGGAAAGGAGATCTATACGAGTCTGTTCTTCGGCTTATGCCTCTAGTCAGTGATGGGCGCGTCAGGTTCCGTGGGCTGCTGTTGTACTGCTTAACCAACCACTACGCTGACCTCTGGCAATCCAACTGGCAAGACAGCTTCCGCCAACAACGTTGGGCCATCCGCGAACCCATCGCCGCGCTGCTGCAGGACTTCTTCGCCAACCTCACCCCCGAGTGGCAACGCAACAACGCCCTGCGCAGCGACTACGCCCGCCGTCAGGCGCTGGTCGAAATCGACGTGCTGGTTGCCCAGGCCCTCGGCCTGACCCTGGAAGAACTGCTCACTATCTACCGCGTGCAGTTCCCGGTCATGCGACAGTATGAAGCCGACACCTGGTACGACCAGCGCGGCCGCATCGTCTTCACCCCCAGCAAGGGCTTGGTCGGCGTCGGCCTGCCACGCAAGGCCAACAAAAAAGAGCTCGACGCCGGCACCCACTACTCAATCGACTCCCCCGAGCGCACCGAACACAACATCGCCCTCGGCTGGGAAGACATCCAGCACCTGCAGCAAGGCACCGTCCGCAAAACCCACCAGGACGACACCCTGCCAAACGGCCCCTGGGAAACCACCACCGAATACCACGCCCCCTTCTTCAAACCCAACCGGGAAGAGGATTATCGGGTGGCATGGGAGGTATTTGAGGAGATTCGCTAGTGGGCTTCTTAAGTAGTCTTTTCACCGCCTTGTTGGAAAATTCTGCACGGTCTACTCGGCCCAAGCGTCCTGCAGCTTCTTATTTTGGTTCGGAAAGTAGCGGAACTACCTCGCGAAGTAGCCAAACTGCCTCGCGAAGTAACGTCACTTATAGCCCAGGGCAAGTGATGTCGGGAAAAGTGGATTACGTGGGGCCAAAGTTTGCAAAGGTGGCGTCGGGTGACCTGACTGCGGTGGTGTTTCTTGGCGAGATAGCCAATAACAGGGTGTCTGCTGCCAGCGACTTATTGACTGTTGGGCAAACTGTAGAATTTGTGCTGGTTAAGAATGATCCGCGTGGTTGGCAAGCCAGTATCAGCGCTGTCCCGGAAGCTCTGATAAGGCAGGCGCTCGGGAGTGTGCGTGAAGGTTCGCTTGTGACGGGGTGTGTCATAGATTTAAAGACTACTGGTGCGGAAATCGATGCGGGAGGATTCAGAGCGTGGGTTCCATTGTCTGAACTGGCTTGGCGCTGGATTGAACATCCTGCTGATGTGGTGTTTCTTGGTGAGAAGATTCAAGTACAAATTATTCGTATCGAAACGCCCGACGGTTGGCTGTCGAATAAACGGCAGAGGAAGGCTCGAGCAATCGCAAGCCTCCGGGCGTGTATTCCTCAGCCTGTGTCGCCCACTATCGCTGTTGCCTTCAGCGGCCTGCCTTTCAAAGTCTGGGCTGTTGCCAAAAAACCACGCAGTTTTGATGCCGTAACAAGCTTCGTATTGGAAGAGCTCGCTGAAGGTAAGAATAGAGAAGCGATTGCCTCGACTACAGGGCTTGATCGGGCCACGCTAGAAGATATTCACACGTATCTCGTAGAGGAAAAGCTTGCCAGCGACTGGGGACTCAGTAGAAAGGGTAGGGATTTGGTAGAAGCCTTAGCTCTGGTTCTTGACATGAATGCAAATCCGGTACGTGGGGTATATTCAGGCGCTGCTCCTGCAAATTCCCAGTTGATCGCTATTGATGAGCATCGCAAGCAGCAGGCATTGCCACGTGGTTGGCCGCGCCCTCCCTATGACAAGCGGGCCGATGATAGCTTTTTGCGTGCAGCGGGCGAGGCCTTACCCGAAGAAATTCTCACTACGCTGGTGTCAGGTGAGTTGCGCGAGAAGCTGAAGAAGGTAATGGAAGACAGCCGGGTCCAGATATTTCTGCGCCGCGATGGTGAAAGCCCCTGGAAAACTGTATTTGTTGATACCTCTGAGAATTGGTTGCTGGCCGGTCTTTGGCATGTATTTACGCCATTTGCCGGTAAACCCTTCAGGCCTGCGAGCGGAGAGGAGCGATGCAGGAACTTTCTGATGCTACGCTGCCGAGCTGAGTCGTCGGAACCCGAGGGAGGGGCGGTCGAGACTGTATATTATGAACCAAATACCCAAACGCTTTGGATCCTCAAAGATGAGCAGCAGGTGAGAATCAATGATGCCAAAGGTGAGAACTTCCCTGATCTGCCTGCGGAGTTGGACAAGAATATAGATTCGGGTACAGGGCATATAGTATTTGCATTTCAGCTAGAGTCATGGTGCCGGGTTAAGGTGTTTTAGGGTATGTCTATTCGAATACCGAGACAGGCGCTTTTATTGCTGAAAAATACGGTTGTTATGGCTAGTAAATACGGGCTCAAGAAAGGGATGGCGAAAGCCGCTGTAAAAGCCAACCCTGCTTTGTTGCTGTTGGAGGCAGCCGTGTCGGTTGCGGATGCAGTGAACTCCTATATAAATCTTAAGGAGGCCCGCTTACATCGTGATGGGCTGACACGATTTATCCAGCATGAGGGCAAGAGGCTTGAGCTTGAGCGCCAGAAGCTGGCCGATCAGATTGCTCTGGCAAAGCAGGATCTTAGCAATAATCGCAAGGTGCAACAGCGGTTGGGTGAGCTGGTGCTGGCCTGCTCAGCTGCGTATCGCCTTGTTTGGGATGAATTGCATGCGATACGCAGTTCGGACCTGCCTGATCTTGAAGCTTTTGATACACAGCTAATCGAGCTTGAAGATGTATGGAGAGAACTGCAAATTGCTCTGCAATATTACAATGAAACCAGTGCTTAGGAGATGAAAGTGATGTCTGATCAAAAGCTGTCAATGTCTGACGAGTTGCTTGCGAAAGTTGCAGCGGTTTCGGCGACTAAGAGTGCAACAACTACTGTGGGTGAGCAGACTGAAATACTAAAAAATGAGCGTGCCACTATAGAAGGGAACACGAAAGTGAAGGTTGCTCAGCTTCAAGTCGCAAAGGAAGCGATAGAAGCACTTAAGGGCGTTTTTGAGGTTTTTAAGTCTCGCAACCAGCTGCAGGCAACCATTGCAGAATGGCAGGGACGTATCACGCAAGTAGAAAACGAAGTTAAAAAAGCAGAGGTTGGTCTTCAGATGACCAAGGAGAATAACCGGGTCAGGACTGAGGAGCTGGATCTGACAAGAAGGGTACTAGAGGCGCCGTTAGAACTGTTTGATTACACCATGCAGGAGATGAAGGGGCTGGACTGTTCAAAGGAGGATAAGGCAAAGCTACGCGCGGAGCTGCTGCGCATTTCTGATCAGTTAATACAGCTAAAGAAGTAGTAGGGAATCCGTGTGATTCATCTATTTGTTATAGCGGGTATCAGCCTCACAGCTACCGGTATCAGTTGGTGGAATGGTCGGCAAACCAGCGATGTCCAGAATCAAATCAAGGTGTTGGAGGGTCAGCTCAAAGGTCTCTGTGCAGCGGATGAAAAAGAAAGACGCACGCTACTGATCAGCTACGTTGAGGGGCTTGAAAAGCTTATCGCCCTAGAGCTTGATATGCGTAATCAGGTTGCGACCGAGCTAACGGCAAGTCACGCCAAAGCAAAAACGATTTTGGGCAAGCGGCTGGGTAGTCGAGAGAGCGACACATTTCATCAAGTAGTTCTAGAGCTTGAACTCGGCTTGAGCCGTGTTCATGCTGAGCGGGCCCACCTGCGCCTGGTCAGTGAGTGTCTAGCGGAATTTGTGGATGGGGATCATTTCAACGTGCCCAGCCCATCAGAGCTGCAGCTACCAAATGATTTTCCGCGTGAAGGCGGGTTGGTGCATTTTGAAGGGACAGTACCGAGCAAGCTCCATGATTATGAGCTACAGGTGCAAAACTGGTCGGAAGAGCTTAATGGCCGAGCGATGCTGTTTGATGTTGATCATGAAAGACGAGTCGCGAAAGTCTCGACGCCGAGTGCGGGGCTCTTAGAAGCAAACTTGACGGATGGCGGCGGTGCAATGCTCGCCAAGGTTATCCGGCGTGACCACCAGGGGGTTCATCTGGATTACTTGGGGGTAAGCTTGCTGCTGCAGGCAAGGCCTCAAGAATATAGTCGTTTGAGCCCTGAAACCGAGATCGAGGTGTACCCGCAGGTCTGGTTGTTGAGCCAAATAAGCGCGCTGAATCAGAACAATCCACTGCTGGTCAGACTGACGCCTAGAGTCGGGGGTAGTCGAGAGTTTTGGTCACCTATCTTGTTGTCTGTTCCAGAAAGCAAATTGGCAGACCTAGTGGATGCTTATGAAGCCATTGGTCAGGTTAGCCAAGCATCACCTTGGCGGGTGTTTCTTGTCGGGTCAAGTAAAGTTGGTTTTATGCTGGGTAACGTGACTTTGCTGACTACAGCCAGCAATGAAGAGAAGGCTTTCGTGTTAGATGCGGTAATCTTTGATTACGACATTCCCTCTTCTTCTATTCGTTTTCATGCAGGGCTAGCTGCTTTTGTACCTGGCTCCGATGACGATATTAATGCGGATCGTTCGGTTTTTTTGCCTTTTGTGGAAGCGTTAAACTCTGAGCTTACGGGCCAGAAACAAATGTTGCTTCAGCGTAAAACGGCTCTAAGACTGCGTAAGCTGTCGCTTATTTATCAGGATCAACAGGAGCATATCCAGACGGAGGGGGGCTGCGGTTTTTTACCTGGCCGCGTTGATAAGGGGGGGAAGGTTGTTATTGGTACCGTTACGACCATTAGCCGCCCTAGCTGGCTTGATGAGGCAGCCTCTGGTGATGGCAAAGTCCGACTGCAGGTCACTGGGCATTCTGAAACATGGAAAATCAAGCGAGCTGCTTGGGTTGATCTGAAGCTCGGCATAATGCGTTTGGATTTGGACGTACACTATCAGGCTGATTTTCACGAAATTAACCCCTTTGGGCTTTCCCGCATCGAACGCATTGGGGAGGGCAGTCAGCAGCAGATTTTGAGCAAGGCCCTAGAGAAGGCAATCCTCGGAAGATTTGTGTCACCCAGAGTACATGAAGCTCTGCTCGGTCTTGCGGGTGACTCAATCTCTAATACTAATTTGAGTCGAGCCAGTGTTGAAGGGTTGCTGGGTTCTGAAGAGCCGGTTGTATGTGTATGGGGGCCTCCGGGTACCGGTAAAACGACGCTTTTGGTTAATTGGTTGACGGGGCTTTTTACTAACTCAAACAGACAGAATTGGCCGAGCATTCTGGTTTGCGCTCCGACTCACGTTGCTGTTACCAAGTTAGTAGTGGATCTGCTGGAAAAGATTCCTGAATTGAGAGACGAGGTCGTGCGATATGGTAGTCGCGACAAAGTCGAAGGTACTGAACTTGAGGCAGAATGGCACGAGAAACGCTTGTTGATACTGGATCCAGAATATAGAGAAAGTCTCGATTCAGATGAGGCAACGCAACGCTGGAAGGCGCTATTGGCTAGCCGCGAAGGGCGGGAGTCGGCAGCTAAATGGCTGTTAGGATCAAAGCGCATTCACGCAGCCACTTGTACGGGTATGGCAAGAGTCGATTATGGGTTATGGAGTCGCGCCTTCGATATTGCCATCATCGATGAGGCAGGAAAGGCCTTTGGTGCTGAGTTGTTGATACCTGCATCGGTCGCAAAAAGAGTTGTTTTGGTCGGAGACCATAATCAGCTGCCACCGACCGTGACGACAGATATGCTCGATGACAGTATAGGCTATCGTCTGTCGGTATCCGAGGTGGAGGAGCTGTTACGCCGTAACACGTTTCACGACATTTTTGAACAGCTCCCCGCTTCAAGCAAGGGCATGCTCACGACTCAATACCGGATGCACAAAGACATTGGTGATATAGTAAGCGAGATGTTTTACCAGAGCTGTCTTGAGTCTGCCAGAAGTGAAGAAGGGTGGCGGCTTTCTAGTCATCGGCTTGCTTTTGTTGATTTTAGTAATGTCCCCGATTATAGGCACCGAAAAGCAGGTATCTCTAAGTCTATTGAAAACCCAGTTGAGCGGGCCGCAGTTAATACGCTATTAAAACGCATGGATGACTCAGGTAGGTTTGGAGAGCTTAGCATATTAGTGGTGTGCCCTTATAAAGCACAAAGAAACGCAGTCGAGGTAGCCATCAGGGAGCGCTCTTATAATCTCGATCTGGAAGTAACAACAGTGGATGCAGTTCAGGGAGGTGAAGCAAATATTGTCATATTGCTTATGACTCGAAACTCTGGTCAGGTTGATTTCTTATTGGATAAGCATCGGCTGAACGTAGCTCTTTCAAGAGCGCGGGATGCTGTATTCATTTTTGGCCATGTAGAATGTCTGACCAAGAATGCTGGCAGTCCAGTCGCGAAGCTTTTGGATATAGGTAATAGAAATGGAACCTTGAAATTGATGAGGCTTGAGCCTAACGTGTCCTTTAATCGGCAGCTGGGTGGGCTCGTCAAGTGAGGCTTTCTGTGGCGCTGCCCAGCGCGCTATCACAGAGCTTGATGCCGGCTTTCACTACGCATCCTAGACGGCTGAGGTGCTCAAAATTTGGGCATCGATACCCATTTTTAATGGTTAAAGCTCTTTCCTGCATCAGGTCGCTACATCGTTTCAATCCCTCTTGCGCGCTGCTAGACTCGGTTAAGGTAAAAACTTTTATATTAGGTGGCGGTGGTGGCTCAAAGCGCGGAGTGGCGGTTCTATGGCAGACATCTTGAGCTGGAGCAGATGCAGCGAATTCTGGCGCGTAGGCGCTGGTTTTTTCTGCAGATTTCCGGGCGGCGGCGCATCGGCAAGACCGCTCTGATCCAGCAAGCGCTGAAAGCGCGCGGCCAGAACAAGACGCTGTATATCCAGATACCGGACTCTGATGCCGTTGGGGTAGTGGCTGCCTGCAATGGCTACTTGGAAACCTTCGGTCTGCAGCGACGGGTGAAAAGCCTTGCGGATATTGCCACCCTGATCGAAGAGCTGGTTCGCCAGGGCTATGTGGTTGCTCTGGATGAGTTTCAGTACTTTCACCGCAAGCAGTTGAGTGATTTCTGCTCCTACCTGCAGGCCGCGGTGGACCGTCTGGCTGCGGCTGAAGCCAAGGACGTTTCCGGTGGGTTGATTGTGCTGGGTTCGCTGCACGCTGAAATGACTGCCTTGCTGGAGGATCGCGATGCGCCGCTATTCAACCGGACGACTGACACCATAGAGCTGACCCATCTGGATGTGCGCTCCATCCTTGAAATCCTTGAGTCGCATGCAGATACGGATCCCGACAGGTTGCTGTTTCTCTGGAATCTGTTTGAGGGGGTACCCAAGTTTTACCGGGATGCTTATGAGCAAGGTGTTCTGTCGGCCTCACGAAGCGAGCTGCTGGCGCGGTTGTTCTTTGCCAGCTCTTCGCCATTGCGCAATGAGGCCGACAACTGGTTCCTGCGCGAGCTGCGTGGGCGCTATGACATGGTGCTGCAGTATCTCTCGGCTCATCCCGGTTGCAGCAACGCCGATATCGAGGCGGCCTTGGCGGATATTTCGGGCCCGGGCGAGGTGAAGCAGGTGGGCGGGTATCTGAAGGTGCTGGCTGAGCGCTACCAGATGATAGAGCGGCGTTTGCCGGTCTTTGCGCGAGCCAAGGCGCGTTCAGGGCGGTATTACATCAAGGACAACTTCCTGCGTGCCTGGTTAGGCGCTTTGCAAAAGCCGGTAGCTGCTTCGGCCTTTCGCCCGCTTGAGCAATTGATCAGTCAGGCGGATCAACGGCTCTGTGAGGTGGAAGGGCATGCCCTGGAAGATCTGGTGGCACAGATTTACGAGGAGCACAGCCGACTCGGCATTGGCTCCTTTCCGCTGACTGAACGGGTGTCGGGTTATTGGGATCGGGCCGATGTTGAAATTGACCTAGTGGCCATGAACGAGGATGAGCGTTGCATCCGTTTTGGCAGCTGCAAGCGTAATGCTGACAAACTGCCAGGCTCGATCGCAGGGTTAAAACATGCCGCGGGTCGATTTCTGGCGGTGCAAAAACGTTTTGCAGGCTGGTCGGTTGAATATGCAGCTATTGCACCCACCATCCCGGACGAGCTGAGACGACAGCTGGAGGCAGAGGGTGTGGTGCCCCAGAGCCTGTCGGACTTGATTGCGGTTTATCACACCTGATACGGAACAACGAATAAGGATATTTCATGATCCCCGGTTTGCTGGCCACTGAAGTTGCCGCCGCCCTGCGCGAGTTTATTGTTACCGGTTTCGAGACCGAAACCGAGCCGTTCCGCGGTGAGTTTCGTCGGCTGGTTGAAGAACAGCAGGACGGAGAGGCCTTCATCAAGGGGCCTTACGTTTCCATCGGGCTGCCGTTTCTTGCTGGTTCGGCGGGGCGGGATTTTTTCAGCAGTTTTGAAACCGAATACCCGCCCTATGCTCATCAGGAGCAGGCTTGGCAGCGGCTTGCCTCGGACAAGCAGGCGGCCAACACGCTGGTTGCCACCGGCACTGGCTCCGGTAAAACTGAATGTTTCATGTATCCGGTGCTGGATCACTGTCAGCGCCATGCCGCGCCTGGCATCAAGGCCATCGTTATCTATCCGATGAACGCACTGGCTACCGACCAGGCGAAGCGCTTTGCCAGGGAGATTCAGCGCCAGCCTGCCCTAAAGGGCGTTCGCGTTGGCCTGTTTGTTGGCGGAGATAGTCACGGTACCAAGGTAATGGGGCCGGAGCAGGTGATTACCGACAAGGAGACCCTGCGAAACAGCCCGCCCGATATTCTGCTGACCAACTACAAGATGCTCGATTATCTGTTGATGCGTCCGCAGGATCAGAAACTTTGGACGCATAACCAATCGGACACGCTTAAGTACCTGGTCGTCGACGAGCTGCATACGTTTGATGGCGCGCAGGGCACGGACTTGTCGTTGCTCATTCGGCGTTTGCGAGCGCGCTTTGACATGCAGCCAGAGCAGTTGGTCTGTGTCGGTACCTCTGCAACCTTGGGTGGTGAGGATAGTGTCAGTGGCTTGCTGCACTACGCTGCTGATATTTTCTCCAGCCCTTTCACGCGCGACGCGGTGATTGCCGAGCAGCGGCAGAGCGATGTCGAGTTTCTCGATAATTTGGGGTTTCTCAATCTCAATCCCCAAATTGGCCCCGGCGAGTTGGCGCAGGCCCTTGCTGAGGGGTTGCAACCGTATTTGCTGGCGGCTTACCAGTTGTACTTCTGCAAGCAGCCTGAAGTCGATTTGGCCACCAAGGCCGGAAGGGTGCTGTTGGGCAGGGAGCTCAAGCAGCATGGGCAACTGGCCAATCTGCTGCGGCAGTTAAAACTGCTGGGCGGTACGCCGCGCTGTCGTGAGTTGCTGGGCAAGTTGGCGGGGCAGGTCCCCAAGCAATTCGAGCGTCAGCCGGAACAGGTGCTGATTGCTTTGCTGGCGCTGATGGCGCATGCGCGCAGCGAAGTGGGTTTGCCCTTTGTGCAGTTGCGCCTGCAGCTTTGGTCTCGCGAGCTGCGTCGTATCGTCGGCACGCTGCGGGAGCCGGGCTCCGCGCCTGTTAATGGCGACGATGGCAAGGGCCTGCAGGCAACCCAGCCTCCGTTATTGGCGTTTGGTGATGACAAGCCGCCAAAGGATCAGCAGCAGGTACGTTTACCCCTGGTGCAGTGCCGGGAATGCCATGGCACAGCCTGGCTGACCCGCATGGAGCTGAGTCATCCGACTGACCAGTTTGTTGAGACGGAGCTGCAGAGCATCTACAGCAGCTTCTTCGGCCAGCATGCGGAAACCGCGTTGCTGATGCCGTGGCATGAAGGCGCTCGCCAGTCTCCGGCGGGCCTGCATCTTGATCACTTCAAAGTATGCCGTTGTTGTGGTCGCACCGCTGGGCTCGATTACCGAGGTACCTGCAAGGGCTGTCAGGCAAGCAACGACATGCTGGTGCGTGTCAGCAAACCGCACCTGCTGAAAGAGGTGACCTGGGATAACGTGAACCGGGTGGTTCATGAGCACAACTGTCCTTATTGCAGCGCCAGTTCTGCGTTGGTGGTGTTTGGTGCGCGGGCCGCGAGCCTCAGTGCGGTGGCTATTCATCAGCTTTTCAGCAGCCGCGATAATGATGACCGCAAGCTGCTGACGTTCAGTGACTCGGTTCAGGATGCTACCCACCGTGCCGGCTTTTTCGCTGCCCGAACCTGGCACAACAACGTGCGTATGGCATTGACCCAATTGCTTGCCGCCCAAGAGGGGGCGCTACCGGTGCTGGAGCTGCCCGATGCATTCGAGGCCTATTGGCTGAATCATGATGGGCGCAATGGTCGGCTGGCGTTGCCGAAGTACCTGCGTGAGTTCATGCCGCCTGACAAGCGTTTCAGTGCCGATTTTGAACAGTTCGAGCAGACGGGGGGGGTGAGCAAGCCAGAGCGCCTGCTGAAGCTGATACGCGAGCGTATGTTGTGGCAACTGCTCGAAGATCTTGGTTGGCGTGCGCATGTCGGGCGCTCCCTCAACCGGTTGGGTATTGCCGCTCTGGACTGGCCGGCAGACAGCATTGCCACGGCGGCGCAGCAATGGCGGGCTACTGTAGCCGATACTCTGGGTTACCAGCTGGATGCCGAGGCAGCGTCGGGCGTGATGCTGGGCCTAGTGCAGCATCTGGTGTATCTGGGCGCGTTCGGCCTGAAGGATCTGGAATCTTATAGGCTGAAGTCGGGTAAGGCCTTCTTGCTCTCCTTTATCGATTACGTGCCCCTTCTGGGGCCGGGATCTCCTAGACCGAAGTATCCTGCCCTGGCCAAAGGTGATGGCTACGAACAGATCGGTAGCAGCAACGCATCCCGTTCCTGGTATGAAAACTGGCTTGCCTGTCTGAACCCGGATGCCTTGGTTGATCGCATGCAGGCTGAGCAGGTGCTGGTTGCCGCCCTGGATGCATTGTGCTCGGTTGAGATAGCGCAGTCTGAGGTGAATGAGAAAGGGGGAAGGCTCTGGTCGCTCCGGCCTGAAGGCCTGACGGTGACGACCGATGTGCAGGCTACCGAGTGTGCCGGGTATCGGCCGCAACATGTGGCTGCAGGTCAGGCGCGCAACTGGCTAGGGTTGCCGCTTATCAGTGCTGCCGCTCCGGACCTGCTCTATGAAAATTTGCTGCCGGTACGTGACAGTCTCTATCGCAACCTGTATCGCAACGGCGAGATTCATCGGGTGATCGCGCACGAGCACACGGGGTTGCTGAGCACCAGCGAGCGGGTGCGGGTCGAGAACAGCTTTATCAAGGGTGAGAAACCCTGGGAATACAACTTGCTGTCGGCTACACCCACGCTTGAGATGGGTATCGACATTGGCGACTTGTCCAGTGTGCTGCTGTGTTCTGTCCCGCCGGCGCAGGCCAACTATTTGCAACGTGTGGGGCGTGGCGGCCGCAAGGACGGTAATTCCTTTGTGCTGACGGTTGCCAATGGTCGCCCTCACGATCTGGTTTTCTACGCCGATCCGGCTCGAATGCTGGACACGCCTGTGGAACCACCGGCGGTGTTTCTGAAGGCTCGGCATGTGCTAAGGCGCCAGCTGCTGGCGTACGGTATGGATTGCTGGACACTGATTGCCAAGGGCGATAACCAGATTCCGCATACGATGCAGCCTGTGCTGGACGCGGTGGAAAAGGAGCAGGAAGACCGCTTTCCGTACACGTTGCTGAACTATCTCAAGCACAACATGCAGGAGATCTGGGACGGTTTTAGCGGGCATGTGGCTACAGAACTTAGTGGCGCTGACCTTGAGTTGTTGCGACAGTATTTGTTTGGTGGGCCGCAACACCAAGATGATCACTTGCGGCTGTACGTTCTTGGGCGGCTGAAAGTTGTGGCCGACGAGCGCAAGGCCATGGCCCTCGCTATCAAGGAGCTTGAGCGCCAGATTGAGAAGCTGAAAAAGCAGCCGCAAGACGAGCCGACGATGGAAGAGTTGGTCGAATTAGAGCGTGAGGCGGCTGGCTACCGCACCATGCGCACGCGGTTCAATAAACGTGAGGTTCTGAACTTCTTCACTGATGAGGGGTTGCTGCCCAACTACGCCTTCCCGGAGGAAGGTACTACGCTGCATTCGGTCATCTTCCGCTCCGACAAGCCGGTTAAAGATGGCGCAGAGATCGAGTTCGTAAAGCGCGAATATGAATACCAGCGGCCCGCTCAGGCGGCGCTGACCGAGCTGGCACCTGAGTCGATTTTTTACGCGGGCAACCGCAAGGTCAAAATCTCGCGGGTAGAAACCGCCAAAGGGCGAAATATTCAGGATTGGCGTTTCTGTCCACGTTGCCATTATTCCGCTGCGGCAGACGTTCCGGGCTCCGGGTTTTCGGAGAAGACATGCCCCCGTTGCCATACCAGCCAATGGGGCGATGCCAGTGCCCGCACCAAGATGTTGAAAATGACGCAGGTCTACGCGTTCACCAACCTTAAGGATGCGCAGCTGGACGACCGCTCGGATGATCGGGAGCCGGTGTTTTTTAACAAACAGATGCTGATCGACTTCAAGCCGTCTGATGTCGCAATCACCTGGGTCCTTGATGACAAGGACCGACCTTTCGGTTTTGAGTTTATTCGGAGCTGTGACTTCCTGGAGGTGAACTTCGGGCGTCGGCAAGGTGAAGAAGTATTTTTTGACGTCGCTGGCGAGCATATCCAGCGCTCGGGCTTTCCGATTTGCCGTGAATGTGGCTCGGTGCAAAGCAAGAAGGCTGCCTCTGGCAAAAAGGAAGCGGTCCACCTCAAGTCCTGCAGTTACTCGCGCGGGATCAAAAAGACCGCCGACGGCAAGGAAGATAACGGGTTGGAGAACTGCCTTTATCTGTATCGCCGGTTTTCGTCTGAAGCGCTGCGCATATTGTTGCCGCGGCTGTCTACCGGGGGCACTGACGAGCAGGTCAACTCGTTTGTTGCCGCGCTGCAGCTAGGCCTCAAGCGCCGATTTGGTGGCAAGGTTGACCACTTGCGCGTTGCCTACATGAGCGAGCCAGTGGGCGAGACCGACGAGCGTCGACACTTCATCGTGCTCTACGATTCTGTGCCCGGCGGAACCGGTTATTTACACGAGCTACTCAGCCGAGCTGAAAACATGCAGTCGGTGTTTCGCATGGCGTATGACGTCATGAAGGATTGCGACTGTTACGGCAACACGATGGATGGCTGTTACCGTTGTTTGCTGGAGTATCGAAACGCCTACGGGATGGATAGCACCAGCAAGGCTTTGGCGCTTGAAATGCTTAAGGATGTGGTTGAAACCCAGGCAAGCTGGGTGCAAGACGACGAAGGGCTGAGCGCACGAGCAAGCAACCCCTGGGTGGATAGTGAGCTGGAGGCTCGATTCCCTGAAGCGCTTGCGCGTTTCACCGGGCAGGACTGCGTGGCCGGGCAAAAGGTTGCCGTTTTCCAGGATGTGGTGCGTGGCAAGCACGGTTATCGACTGAGCATTGGCGATGTTGCTTACGAAATGGAACCGCAGGTAGATCTGGGTATGGCCCAGGGGGTGCAGTTTGCCAGCCGGCCGGATTTTGTTTTGTGGCCTGTACGCAAAGGGCTGCGAGCGGTCGCAGTGTTTCTGGATGGATATAGCTTCCATGCGGAAAACGTCAGCCAGGATCTGCTCAAGCGTCAGGCGCTGATGCGTGCGGGTTTTGTCGTCTGGACGCTCAACTGGTATGACATTAATCAGGCGATGGGTGACAAGGCCATGGATGTGCCTTTGCCTACCGGACTGACAACGCCGGAACAACACCACCAGGCTATTGCTGGGTTGCTTAAACTGGCCGGCGCACAGAGTAAAGCACTGTTTCTCGGCATGACTCCATTTGAGCTGCTTTTGTGTTTCCTTGCTGACCAGGACACAGCGTTGCTGGGGCAGCAGGCGCTGTTCTTCGTACTGCAGTGTTTACCAGCGAAAGGCCTGGCTGACACCGGCGTCAAAGAAGACGTACTGCAAAGTCTGCAGGGGTTGCCGGCCAGTTTTACCGATTTGCTACCGGACCCCGTTGCACTGGCTGGCACCGTCCAGTTTGCGAATGAGCAGCGAAGTGCTTGCCTCTCTATAAGCTTGCTGGCGGGGGCGGATTTGGTCCGCTCGGTTGACATGGGCAAGGCGATGGTTTCCGTCTGCTACGACGTGAAAAAGGGAGCAGAAGAGTCTGCACGCTACCAGTGGCAGCGTTTCTGGTGCGTGGTCAATTTCCTGCAGTTTTTGCCGGTTATGTACGCATGGACTCCGGATTCAAAGGCGAGTGGTATTGCTGCTGGTTTGATTTGGGAGCAGCACACTGCGTCTGCCGCTGTGCCGGAGCTTAGGCCAACAGGCACGCCTGATTGGTTTGCGTTGCTGGAAGAGGAGCTTCTGCAGCAATTGCTCGCTGTTGATATTGACTGGCCTGGGGATGTGCAGGTCGCCGAGGAGGTTCTTGCTGGCGACCCGGAGGCTGTCGTGGGTGAGGCTGAGCTGCTGTTTCCTTCACAAAAAGTCGCGTTATTGCTACCCGACGTAGAGGACCAGGTCGCAGCTGGCCCTTATCTTGAAGCAGAAGGTTGGCAGATCTGCCATTCGGTAGAAGAGCTGGCTGGATTATTTGAACAACTGAACTCGGGAGCTTGATATGGCCAGCGTTGCATTCTCGGAAAAGTACTTTGAGAGCCTGCTCAAGTTGACGCCGAACGAACAGAGTCAGGCTAATAAAGCGGTCATGCTGTTTCAGCAGGATCGCAGCCACTCTGGCCTGAATTACGAGAAGTTGACTGCATTCAGAGACAGTAAGCTTCGCTCCATCCGAGCGAATCAGGATGTGCGGATCATTCTTGCTGCTGCAGAGCAGGACGATCTGTATCTGATGTTGTACGTCGATCATCATGACTCGGCGTATAAATGGGCTGAAAAACGCAAGGTAGAGATCAACCCTAATACCGGCAGTATTCAGGTGTTTACCGTCGAGGAGTCTACCCTGGCGGCGGCCCCTGGCGCTTCTGATAGCGCTGCAACCGGCGTTTTTGATGGTTTTCGTGATCGTCAATTGCTCCAGCTCGGCGTGCCGGAGGAAGCGCTCGGACTGGTACGCACCTTTCGATCGGAAGGTGATCTTGAGCAGGCTCTGGCCACTGAGCAACTGCCGCGTGACGCTCACGATGGTCTGTTCATGTTGATGGCCGGGGCGAGCTTTGAGGAGGCTTATCAGGAGGTCGTTCCCAAAGCACCCGATGCGGTCGATACCGAAGACTTTGCAGCCGCACTGGCGCGTCCGGAGTCGCGAGCTCACTTTACGGTGGCCGACAATGAAGACGCTTTGCAGCAGGTTCTGAGCCAGTCTATCGAGAAGTGGCGAGTGTTTTTGCATCCGGCTCAGCGACGTTTGGTCGAGGGGAACAAGAGTGGGCCTGTTCGTGTTTTGGGCGGCGCTGGTACTGGCAAGACGGTTGTCGCGATGCACCGGGCCAAATGGTTGGCGGAGCATGTGGCATCAGACAGTCGCAAGGTTCTGTTTACCACCTTTACTCGCAATTTGGCGGCTGACATCCAGCACAATCTGAACAAAATCTGCAGCAGTGAAGAGCTGGCACGCATCGAGGTGCAAAACCTGGATGCTTGGGTCATGGGTTTCCTCAAAAAGCAGGGCTATGACTATGGACTTCTCCTTGACGCACAGCTTGAGCGTCAGCTGTGGGAGGAGGCTTATTCGGAGAAGCCGGCTAGCGCAGACCTTACCATGGCGTTTTTTCAGGAGGAGTGGTCCAGAGTTATTCAGCCACAATCAGTGTGTAGCCTGGATGAATATAAAAAGGCGTCTCGTATCGGCCGCGGCACTCGGCTGAATCGTCAGCAGCGGGTCGATATATGGCCGGTATTTGAGCGCTACAGACATCTGCTGGGAAGTAATCACCTCAAGGAAACTGACGACGCCTATCGCGATGCGCGTGAATTGTTGACGCATAACGCTGAGCTGAAGCCGTCGCTGTGCAGTGTGATTGTGGACGAAGCCCAGGACATGGGCTCACAAGCGTTCCAGTTGCTGCGGGCTTTGATTCCTCCTGCAGAGAATGACCTGTTCATTGTCGGCGATGGACATCAGCGGATTTATGGCAAGAACAAGGTGGTGCTGGGGCAGTGCGGCATTGATATCCGTGGGCGCAGCGCTCGTCTGAAAATCAATTACCGAACCACGGATGAGACTCGCAAGCTGGCGGTGAGCATTCTGGAAGGAGTTGACGTAGATGACCTTGATGGCGGTCTCGATTCCCATGCGTTTTATCACTCACTTGTGCACGGACCAGCGCCTGAAGTCCGCTGCTTTAACAATTCGGAAGAGCAGGTAAAGCAGGTGCTGGCGGACCTCTTGAGCTGCGGTCTTGCAGCCGATGCTTGTTGCGTCATAGCGCGAACACGTAAAGAGCTGCTTAACCTCCAGGCGCTGTTTGAGGCGAACCAGCAACCCTGCCACTTGATGGATGGTCGCAGCATGAAAACGCCTGAGGGCAGCTTGAATCTGGCGACGATGCACAGGGTAAAGGGGCTGGAGTTCGACGGGGTGTTTGTGCTTTCGGTCAACAAGGGAGTGGTTCCCCTTGAATATTTGCTTGAAACAGCAGCGGACCCAGTTACCCGACGACAGCGCGAAGATGAGGAGCGTGCGCTTCTCTACGTCAGCCTGACTCGTGCGCGAAAACTGGCCTTCGTCTATGGATATGGCGTTATGAGTCGTTGGTTTTAGTGCTGACGCCAAAGGCCCGGCCTGAACGCATAGCCAATCTGTCCGCTATGCAGTATTGCATGCTGCTAGTCGCGGCTTTTGATGCTTTAGGCCGGTTCTAATGGTGTGACGGGTGGCTCGCTACTCTTGAGTCATTGATGCGTGTACTGCCAGCCCGTCAACTACTCCCAGAGACGCATTGGCTGGAGCGAATTGGCAATCCGGAAATACCTGTTTTACTGCGGCGATAACATAGGTGGCCTGTGACATGCCTCCCGTAAGGAACAGCACTGGTCTATTGCTATGCAGTTCTTCGTTAACCTGGTGGAGTAGCGCCACGAATGAGCGCATAAATTTATCTGCGCCTTGTGCCAACTCAGCTTGCGTCGCTCGCGCCACTAAAAGGGGCTCGATGTAGTCAATCGCGCATTCAGATTGATGGTTTTGGCTTAGCTCGATCTTCAGTCTTTCAACGTCACGGTTTAGGCGAACGGTCATTCCTGGTTGTTGCAGCGCCAACAGACGCGATGCATAGGGTGGATCTATGTGCCTGAATTTGCGGTCGCGGAAATTTTTCTGCCTATTAAGATCACTCACCGATGCTGCATCTACAAAAACGGGTGCTAATAGCTTGGCGCAAGTCCCATGGCCAAATAGTGGCATCACGGTGCGCAGCGATAGCCCAAGGTCGACGTCCGTGCCGCCCTTTGGCTCACCCCACGTTTTCAATATGGTTGGACTTGGAGTGTTGCCGCCGACCTCCGCTAATGCAATGTCGGTTGTCCCTCCACCGATATCGATAATTAGGGCTGTATGCGCAGACGGTGATCGCGCATGGTACCCAACAGCCGCCGCGGAAGGCTCCGGTAGAAAGTCTACGTTATCAAAGCCGGCTTCTTTGGCTGCCTCTTGGAGAATTTGAACTGCTTGCTCTCCCATTGAACCCCTAAAACGGACGGGTCTGCCCAGGGTTGCTTGAGTTATCTGCTGCCCCAATTGTTCGCTGGCCTGCTCCCGGATGTGTTTGAGTATGCGTGTCACTATCGAGGTGATATAGCTACGTTGAGGTTTTGCTAAGCCAAAGCCAAGCATCGATTTTGGAGATTGAACCAACCTGCCTGACTCATAGATAAACAATGCATCAATAGCTTCCTCTCCAAATATGGCTGTATCCAGTTGAATGTCAGCGTCTTTGGCACTTGATATCTTGTCGCTAAGCCATTGGCGCTTGATGGCATTGATAGCTGAATTGCGAAGGTCTTGGTCGCTGCTTAAACGGGGCTTTGCAATCATCGCGCGCCGTTCAGCGAGATCGCTAGCATCGCTCTGTTCATCAGCTCTCGCTAGAGCTTCGATGGTTGCTATATCGCGTCTGTATTCTGCGAGCCGTTTGGCATATGAGGCCTTCGCTGCGCGTATAGTTTCAGAAATTTGCTGCTCATGACGTGCGGTAAGTTGAAAGCCCGTAAGGTCGACTGCCTTATCAGGAAAGAAGACGGAAGTCCGAAATTGTGTTTGATCGCTGAACATAATGTGTTCGATTTGGCCGTTTTTTACAGCTGCGGCGCAAGAGTAGCTAGTGCCGAAATCGATCCCTATCTTCATAAATGCATCCTTTCCTAGCAGTGCGATAAGGCGCCAATTTACCAAATAACCTATGATGATGCCGCGCATTTTGATAGTTGCGATAACTCAAGATTCTGGTTGCGGGCTAGGCTCTGTTTGGTGAGTAGTCATGCGACAGATCCTGCCCCAAAACTTTACCTGTACGAATAACCAATCTGGACGTCCCGGCGGTTGTTGCATAGGGTTCATGCTTGGCCAAATAGCCAGTAGGGTTTCGCCCGGCTGGCGCCACCCGCAGCAAGGAGAGCAAGAGGCTCATGGCTAGGATATTACACACCGCTGATTGGCAGATCGGTCGGCAGTACAGCAGATTCGAGGTGGAGGACGCTGTCGTGCTGGCTGCGGCACGTACCTCTACGGTTGAAAAAATTGCAGCGCTGGCTGTGGCTGAAAATGTTGATGCGGTGCTTGTGGCTGGGGATGTTTTTGATGCGCAGGGCGTCAGTGAGCTGACGATTCGGCGTTTATTCAACGCCACTGCCGCCTTCACCGGTCCTTGGGTAATGTTGCCCGGAAATCACGACGCAGCTCTGGCTGAAAGCGTCTGGGATCGGGCTGAGCGCATCGGTGCCATTCCAGCCAATGTGCATGTAATCAAAGACCCGGGTGTGCTGGTGCTGGAAGAACAACGCATTGCTGTTTTGGGCGCGCCATTGACCCAGCGTCAGACATACGATGATCTGACTGCCTGGTTTGACAGCGCGCAGACCCCAGCAGGGCTTCTACGAGTCGGGCTGGCGCATGGCAGCGTGCAGGGCTTGCTGCACGAGGATGTCGATTCCCACAACCCTATTGCTGCTGACCGCGCGGCAACCGCGCATCTTGATTATTTGGCTTTGGGCGACTGGCACGGATTCAAGCCGGTTGACCAACGCACGGTTTACAGTGGCACTCCGGAGCCCGACCGCTTCAAGGACAATGGGTCAGGTCAGGTTGTGTTGGTTGACTTGCCGGCCTTGGGCGAGCCACCGGTGCTGTCTACAAGGCAGGTAGGGCAGTTTATCTGGCTCCAATGGAGTGCTCACCTCGAAGTCGCCAGTGACTTGGATGTGCTGATCGAGCGCCTTCAAGAGCTGGAGCCCAATTCAGTGCTCAGTCTGAAAGCTTCAGGGCAGACCGATCTTGCTGGTCAGGCTCGTCTTCAGCGTGCGCTCGCGATCGCGCAGGCTCGCTGTCGTAGCGTCGACTGTGATGTTAAAGACTTGCGTCTTGAGCCCACAGACGAAGATATAGCCGCGTTGAGCGCAGACGGTTACCTAGGTGATGTTATTGCGGAGCTACGGGGCCGCGAGGGTGATTCCCAAGCCGCGAAGGATGCCCTCGTGCTGCTGGCCAGCTTGCTGAGCAAGGACGCGGAGGTGCAGGCATGAAGGTTCAATCCATACGTGTTGAGCAGTTGCGGCAGTTTCGCCAGCCGCTTGAAATTCGTGACCTCGGACCTGGGATCAACCTGTTCGTTGGCCCTAATGAGTCAGGCAAAAGCACTTTGGTTCGCGCGATTCGAGCCGCGTTTTTCGAACGATACAAGTCCAGCAGTGTTGAGGATCTGAGACCCTGGGGTGACTCCTCGGCAGCACCTGAAGTGGCGATCGAATTTGAGTGGCAGGGCGAGCACTGGAAACTCAACAAACGCTTTCTGCGGCAAAAACGGTGTGACTTGCAGATCGGAGGTCGATCTTGCAGTGGTGAGGAAGCGGAAGATCAGCTAAGTACTCTGTTGGGCTACGAATTCGCAGGCAGCGGTGCAAGCAAGCCTAAACATTGGGGAATTCCCGGTCTTTTGTGGGTAGAGCAGGGGCAGGGGCAGGAGATTGACGACGCGGTAGACAGTGCCGAGGCGCATTTGCAGTCGGCCCTTGGTGGGAATGTAAGCGAACTCACCAGCTCCATCGGCGATGCCATATTTGAGCGAGTGCGGGAGGAGCGCAACAAGCTCCGGACCGCGTCTACCGACAAGCCAACCGGTGAGCTTGCCAAGGCGATCAAGCAGGTTGCGGACCTAGAAAACTATCATGCTGAGCTACTAGACAAAGTTGATAGCTACCGCTTGCAGGTTGATCGTCTAGGGGACCTCCTGATTGCTCAAAAGCAGGATGACAGTAAACCTTGGTTGGCCTTCAGGGCCGATGCCAAGGCGGCAATGCAGAAGCTCGATGCAATTAAGGCTATGCAGAGCGAACAGGATCGAGAACGCCGTGAGTTGCAGCAGAATCAAGAGAGCCTGCGACTCTGCAGTGAAAGCCTGCAACACGGTTCCCAGCGCCAGGCGCTGCTGGTGGAGCGCCAGCATGAGCTAAGCGGTGCTACTAAGTCGCTGGCAGACAAACAGGCCCTAGAGCCATCTCTGTTGCAGCGTTTGCAGCAAGCGCAGAGTCAAAGCCATGCGGCGGGGGAACGGCTTAGGTTGGCCCGGCTGCAAGAGCAGCGTTGTGAACGGCAATCTGCCCTGCTGCTGCTTAAGAGCTCCTTGCATGATGCCGAGCAAAAGCTGGAGCAGGCGAAGTCTGAGACCGCGAGCTTGCTGCAGCAACGCGCGCAGCTGGCAGCCCTGGTTGTTGAACCGGCCGCGCTGAAGCAGTTAAAGGTGGTAGCGCAAGAACTGGATCGATTACAGATTCTGCAGCAAACAGCGGCTACTAGGTTGCGCTATCAATTCCATGCTGGGCAAGTTGCGAAACTTAATGGCGTAGCTCTCGAGGGCGCGTCGGAGCAGCTTTTGTCTGTTCCGGGCATATTGGAAATTGAAGGAGTTGGCCGGCTGGAAATATACCCGGGTGGCACCGACCTCGCGGTTACCGCTGAGCGTAAGCGGCAATACGAGCAGGATCGCCTTGCCCTCCTGGACCGGCTGGGGGCAGCGGATCTTCAGCAGGCTGAAGACAACGCGGTGCTGGCACAGAGGCTAGAGGGCGAAATCGGTAGTCTGCAGAAGGCTATTGCACAGCTGGCCCCCGATGGTATCGACGCATTGGCGCAAACAGTGCAATCCCTGCGGGAGCGTGCAGAGCACGCGCAAAACCAGCTTGACCAGATGCCCTCTGCAAGTGACAGCGACACCACTGTCGACCTGGCGCAGGAGCAGCTGAGCGATGCGACAGAACGGTTGAGCAGTCTCGAGTCAGCCTTGGTCGATCAGCGCCGTGAGGTCGCACTACTTGCGCAGCAGGTACAACACCTCAGCGGCGAGTGTGAGCGTCTACAACGCGAGGTGGATGACCCCGCAACCAGAGCTCGAGAAGAACAACTGCTTCAGCAATTGGGTATGTTGAAACTTGAGCAGCGGCGTCTGGAGCAGTCGCTGGAACAGCGTAGCCAGGAAATTCACGCAGCCCGTCCGGATATTTTGGAGCAGGACATCAAGCGGCTGGAGTTGAGTGCAGACGCCGCGGAGCACGCCAGCCGTCAGCGCGATAGGGAAATTCAGGACCTCAGGGTGCGTCTTGAAGTGATGGGGGCTGAGGGGCTTGAAGAGCAGAGCGCCGAAGTCCAAACCACGCTGCAAGCCGCTCGGGGGCGACTGGATGAACTCGAGCGCAGAGCGGATGCGCTTTCATTGCTGCAACGCTTGCTTCAGGAGAAGCGCCAAGAGTTAACTCAGCGCTTGCAGGCACCGCTGCAGAAACACCTGAATCACTATTTGCAGCTACTGTTTCCACAGGCCTCGCTGGTTGTCGATGAACACCTGAAACCTGTTCAGCTAGCACGTTGAACCGCCCCGGGTTTCGCGGAGGCTTCAACTCCTGAGAAGATGAAGCCATGAACAAGACAAACAAGTTTTCCCCTGAAGTCCGTGAACGAGCCGTGCGGATGGTGCAAGAGCATCGCGGCGACTATCCCTCGCTGTGG
>NZ_JBSXON010000073.1:0-11521 GCF_056859475.1 Halopseudomonas sp. L-58 | reverse complement strand
CTGAACCGCCCCGGGTTTCGCGGAGGCTGTTTGGTTTAAGTCAAGCCGCCACCTTGGAAGCCTGACTGGCTAGTTGCCGATAGTAGTTTGCCTCAGCCTCTGCCGGCGGTATATATCCGATGGGTTCGAGCAGTCGCTGGTGATTGAACCAATGCACCCATTGGAGCGTGGCCAGTTCCACCTGCTCACGATTGCGCCACGAGCGTCTGTGGATCACTTCGGCCTTGTACAGGCCGTTAATCGTCTCAGCCAGGGCATTGTCGTAGCTGTCCCCTTTGCTGCCTACCGACGGCTCCACGCCAGCCTCGGCCAACCGTTCGCTGTAGCGGATACTGACGTATTGCGACCCGCGATCGCTATGGTGGATCAGATGGCTACCGCGTTCAGGCTGACGTGCGTATAAGGCCTGTTCCAGCGCATCCAGCACGAAGTCGGTTGTCATCGATGGGCTCACCCGCCAGCCGACAATGCGCCGGGCAAAGACGTCCACAACGAAGGCCACGTACAGCCAGCCTTGCCAAGTGGAAACATAGGTGAAGTCGGACACCCACAACTGATTCGGTCGGTCGGCTCGGAACTGCCGGTTCACCTTGTCCAGCGGGCACGGAGCCTTGTGGTCGCTGACTGTGGTGCGGACGATCTTGCCACGCCGGACTCCGCGCAGGCCAAGTCGTCGCATCAACCGCTCGACCGTGCAGCGGGCCACGGCGTCTCCTTCACGGTTCATCTGCTTCCAAACCTTGTCAGCACCGTAAACTTGCAGGTTCGCGTTCCACACAGCTTCGATCTTTGGCATCAACTTGCTGTCGCGCCGGGCTCGGTGGCTTTGCAAATCCGGATTTCGACGGCGGGCGGCATACCGGCGATAGGCTGACGGGGCAATCTGCAGCACCGTGCAGATTGGCTCGACCCCAAAAGCATCCCGGTGTCCATCCACCAGAGCGTAGATCACTTCAGCCGGCGGTCGAGCTCCGCCTGGGCGAAAAACGCACTGGCCACCTTGAGTATTTCGTTGGCCCGGCGCAACTCCTTGACCTCGCGCTCGAGCTCTTTGACGCGTTGCGCGTCGGCTGTGCTGACGCCCGGCCGTACGCCGGCATCGACGTCTGCACGCTTGACCCATTCCAGCAACGTTTGGGGTACGCAGCCGATCTTGGGTGCAATCGACTCGACCGCCGACCACAGCGAGGGATAGTCGCCGCGATGCTCTTGCACCATCCGCACGGCTCGTTCACGGACTTCAGGGGAAAACTTGTTTGTCTTGTTCATGGCTTCATCTTCTCAGGAGTTGAAGCCTCCGCGAAACCCGGGGCGGTTCACTTGTACCAAATTCTTGGCCGAGCCCTGAATGCTAAGTCGATGTCCTGCAGAGCAATCTCAGCGAGAAGGTTGGACACCGCTAACCCCTGAGGCACCCCAATAGTCGAGTTTGGGGTATCTTTCCTACCTTTCGATTCGGGCACGGTCGGGGTACTGACCGCGTCTCCAATTATTTTTTTGAGTTCAGGTTTTCTGATCTTCTTGTTTATAGCTTTACTGATCAGATGGTGGGGTATGGAAGGGTAAAAACTCTTCAAATCGATCTTGGCGTAATCCGCGTAATCTCCTGATGCTAGTGCAGACTTCAACGAGTCGATGACGACCTGGGGCAAGGTAAGTTTCGCTTGCGGGAATACGTCCGCGAGGCATTCACATAGGGCACGCAGGACGATTCTGTCCCTAGCTGTTGGAATAGAAATCTGCCTAGGGGAGGAGCCAGCTCCTTTGAGGATCAGCTTCTCTTTGTAGGCCGTGAACCGGTATTTTCCTAACTGAACTTTCTGGATGATGTGGTCAAGCTCATCGTTCAGCCTGCTGTCGAGACTCGCGGGCCGGGAACGGTCAAGTCCTATGGCACCGGAGTGCTTAATCTTATCGGTGTAGATCCGGAGCAGGTTTTTCCTGGCAAAGTGTTTCTTAAAGCTGTGAGCCGCACTCATTTCGTCATCCAGGCATAGATGCCTGCTACCAAGGGGAGCATGTAGAGGCTTACAGTGACTATGAAGCGCGTCGCGAGCCAAGCGAATGCGTAGACACTCTCCAGGCCTGTTGGCTTTCTACTAGTTAGGCCTTGAGCGAAGACTCGTGCGATTAGGTCGTCGATCTCCCGGTGATTTTCCGACTCGCTCAATAGCTCATCGTATTTGTTGGCCTGCTCTGTTGTAGGCGCAGAATCGGTCGGAAGATCACGGTGCAGACTCTGTAGTTTCAGATAATTGCTGCGCATGAGCATAGCCCTGACGCGGAAGTCGTGATTTGAGACCGTGAGAGACACGCCAAGCAGAGCTACCGAGAGAATAGCGGCCATGACATCAGTATCAGGCCCAAGCAACGTACTGCACCTGATAGTCATCACACCAAGTGTGGTGCCAAGAATCGCAAACCACACCAAAAGCAACTGCGAGTGAAAGTTCAGCCACTCTAGGCGCTGATGAGCTCGTATGCGAGCCTTATAAGTGAACCAGACGTTATCCTTCACTGATACTTCTCCATGATAAAGGGGAAGGGGCAGGAGGATTTGAGTACCGTTGAACATCCCCGTAAAGGGATCAGCGGGCAAGTGCCCAACAGCCGAGACTGTTAATTATCAGAACCGCCCTCGCTCGCACGAGAGGAAAAACCCGCCCCTTCCGCCGTAATTTTACAGTGCCATCAATGCAAGTGGAAGCCAGGAGCTCAGCCGTCGGAATACTGAAAACTCGCAAATTACGGGAGCCGCCAAGTTGTAATGGCTACGCACGCAATCAGCCCGCTTCTGACCGAAAGCAGCGAGTCACCAAGCCAATAGCAGCCAATCCTAACTGTCTAACTCGGCTCCCCAACCAGATATGATCGGTGGTGGAGCTCACTCTGACCACATCGATGCCCCCTTAGGCTGCACGGTAACCCCGTGCTGTCAACGTGCTGGTGGTATTTCGACGCCAAGTGTTTGGTGCTAAAGTTTGGGGTGCAAAAAGGGGATCAGTGATGAAAAAGAGAAAAGGCTCAGTCGCGACCGAAATTCAGAGACTTGCCCAGGCCAATGGGGTTACTGCTGAGCGCGATGGTCTGAGCTGGATGGCTGTCACCATCACGCGCCTGGCAGGCGACTCGGTATCTCTCGATAGCGTTGAGCAGATGCTGATTAACCTCAAACGCAAAGGCGCTCTAAGTAAGCCTCAGGCGTTTGACCTCCAGCGCCGCTACGTCATCGAGAAGCGTGAGGCGAAGGGGATGCTTGGTGGATGAGCTTTGATCCGTTCGGTGATTTCGAAACGGCTGGCTACCTCCGCAACAGCTTGGGCCTCAAAGACTCCGCTGAAGTAAAGGAGAACGAACACTTCTCTTTCGAAATGGGGCTTGATGAAGCCCTTTCCTACCTTGCGCGCACAAAGACACTGAATTACGAGTCCCTCTTGCAGGTGCACAGGTTGTTGTTCGAGAACTTCTACCCCTGGGCCGGGCGTGATCGTTTTGAGCTAGTCCCTCATCTTTCTGTCTGGAAAGGCCCTAAGGGCGATCCTAAGCGCACGTTCTTCGAAATCCCCACGATGATTGAGCGCGCTGTGGACTATGCCCTTAGCTTGGCGAACAAGGGAAAAGGCTTTATACAGAAGCCCGGAGAGGTTATGGGGCTACTTTGCTTTGCGCACCCATTTTTAGACGGAAACGGTCGCTCAATCCTCCTGTTTTACATGGAGCTCTGCTATCGAGCTGGCTTTGCCATCGACTGGGCCAAAACACGGAAGGACGAGTATCTCCAAGCCCTCGACAATGAGATTCATGATCCCAGTAAGGGCCACCTAGACCGCTACCTTGTCCCGTTCATTGTGCCTATCCACAGCCGTGATCAGTGGCCTCAGATCATCGGGCAAATCAACGGACTTGATGGGATGGATGGTGAGAGTATCACCTACGAAAACCTGGACAATCCCGAGGTTCAGAAGGTCTATGCGGCCTATCACGCCGAGCATCCTTACCCACCCAGAGATGACACACCCGAGGCCGGCCGCTGATCTACAAGCCAGGACTCGGCAGCGTTTGCCCCAAACACCAATGAATCGCCCCTCGTTTCGTAGATGCTCACTAACCGCTCCTGGCGGATACCCACCTCTTAAAAACGCAGCTATCGACCAGAAGCGGACGCCTACCTAGATTAGATTTTGAGTTATTGAGCCTCTATGAAACTAGGGAGGATTCCGGCATTCAAAACACAGCTCAGCTTTCTGAGATCCTCACTCACCTCTGGAAGTTGACTTTAACCTCTCGGGCTTATGTATCCGGGGGCGAACATAGCGCTCTCCACTCCATACAAAACCAAGGGGTCGCTTAGCCAGAGGCGACAAGCCTCATCCTCATTGCTGTGGTCTGGAGAACAGTCAACGTGGTACTGCTGCAGGACGTATCCTGCCATCGCCGCGCGTACTCGCAGCCTGAGCACCCCATCAGGCATGTCATAGTCGCACATTACAATCTGCTTACAGTTTTTGTCCGGGTGCGGGACGAGGGGCAAATCCAGCATGCGATTCCACTGATCATCATACTTTGGACCTTCCACGCTAAGAGGTTTCTGCCCCAACTGAACCCGAGCATGACCGATACGCGCTAGCACGAAGTCCGAAAACTTCTCGCGCTTCCGATCGAAAGCCCGGACATGCCAGCGCAAGCCGTCACAACTAGCGGCAAAAGGCACGATTTCGCGCTCGGACTGACCCGAACGCGACGTGTAGCTGATTTTGACCACTTGGCCCAGGCTGATTGCACGAGTGATTGGAGCAACGATCTCAACCTTCGGCTTGCTCAGTAATGAAACAGACTCGCTGAGGATAAGTGGCTTCTCTCCTACCATTCCGTAGCCATACCCTTGAGAAAGGCTAGCAAGCACCCGCTCAGCCGAATGAGCAACCAAGGGCGAGAATGTGTCGCGTATCACATAATGCTTAGCTACCGCATCAAGCTCTGTGTTGTTAGGGGCAATCTCACGGTACAGCGCAAAATCGCGAGTGGCAGCAGCTGCTCCTATTCCGAAGCGATCCATCAGATCCGCGCGGGAGACGGTCCCCGTGAAGTAAAGGCGGAAATCTATATACATCAAGCGTTCCCGCTGCGCCTGACTGCAGTCCATCAAATCAATCATCGGCTCTCCATCGTACACACTAACTCGCCTTGCCTATCCTGCCTCACGTATAGCGCGTGACCAATCACACCCGACAGGCAGCCATATTACATGAGTACTTGATCTAATCAAATTGATTAGGTTATATTTGATTTATGGCTCACGCTATCCAATCTATAGCGTACTAGGCGGCTTGCAAATGGGTTTGCGCTAAGAGGTGGAACGCCAAAAACGAAAAAACCGGTCAAGGTGCGAACTTGACCGGCCTCAGTAAAAGGCATCTGAACTGGCTCCAGATGTCTCTCGCGCTTTTGTGATGAAAGCTTTGTGATAGTAGCCCTTGTGGACTGCTTACGCAAGGGAGCGAGTTCTGTGTTCGAGCCACCTCAATCGGAGGCATTCCATGTCCCAGCTTGAGATCTTCGAAAAGCCTGACGAGGAAGGCGAGGTCATCTATCGCATGACCATCACCACCAAATCGGGGAAGGTGATTCGACGTGCTAACGGCCAACCGTTCCGCATCGTCATTCGCCCAAAATCGGCCAATTGATTTAATCGCTGAACAGAGCCCAGGGCAGTTTTTCTGCCCTGAAGCTAGCTCCTATCTATGCAAGGATCACGACATGTCTAAATGCACAGCACCAGTACGCGGACATAGCTCAGCGGCAGCTGCAGCAGCCTGTCCCGCTTGCCGCTACCGCAGCAGCTATCGAGCTTCCTACCCAACGTCTAATAGCCGCAGGAGCAGCTACGGAAGCAGTAGCGCCGCTAGCAGATCTAGCGGCGGTTCGAGGCCTCGCTGGTCCAAAGCCGATTCCTCCGTGTCATACACATTTGCTCAAGTGCAGTCACTTACACCAATCCGCTAGGCTGCAGAGGCGCGAGCAACTGCCCAACCAGACTTACGTGACGTATTCCTGTGCCACGCTTGGGATGATCGCCGGGGGGCAGCAAAAGAGCTGCACGAACTCCTTGTGGCGGCGGGAGTCAAAGTGTGGTTTAGCGAGGAGGACCTTGGGCTTGGTGTTCCGATGATGCGAGCCATCGACAAAGGTTTAGCCAACTCACGCATTGGACTTGTCCTGGTGACCCCCGCGCTGTTGGACCGCCTGCCAAAAGAGGGGGTCGCCGACAAAGAGCTTTCGGCACTTTTGGCGGCTAACCAGCTAGTTCCCATTGTGCACAACACAACCTATGACGCTCTCCGTAATGTAAGTCCGTTGCTTGCGTCACGGAGCGGCTTGGACACTGCGGAAGACGCTATGTCAGTGGTGGCGGCTAAAATCGCAGAGTTGATCTCGCTATAGCTGGATTTCCCATACAGTTTGTTATCTGAGCTGCCGTCCGCTTTCGTCAATAGATCTAGCGTCAAGGCTCGGTGAAAGAGCCAAAGCTATAATTTACCCTCTCTGCCCTTTGCAAATGGCAGAGAGGGAGCAGCCTAAGCCGGCACGCCAAACGCGTACAGGCAAAGCAGCCTTTGCTGTTTGGCCCGCAGCGCGAATAGGCTCCGGAAATTGGAGAGTTCTGCTGCATGTCGAACCCCCCTCGCAATCACCACTTCATTCCTCAGTATTTCTTAAAAGCTTGGCAGCATGCGGAAGGTAGAATTTTCCGCTATCGCCGCTTACCTTTCAGCGGCGCGATGGAGATTAAGTCGGTCGCCATCAAGCGCACCGCCTCAATCAAGGATCTGTACTACATCAACTTTCCGGATGGAGGCTTTGAAGTCGAGTCTAGCCACGTAACCCCTCTGATTGATGAGGCCGGCCACAAGGTTATAGAGAGGGCTCGAGGCAGTAGTGTCCAGAAGTGGGATACAGCCGACCGCCGGCAACTGGCGAATACCCTGACGTCACTGGAGGCGCGGCATCCTGACATTCTTAAGGCCATGGATGTCCGCTCTGCACTGGAACCGTTGCGCCAAAAGATCAAGGCCGAACACCAACTCTCGCACAAGTCAGTCGATGAGCTAATTGATTACTTTAAGGCGAGTAGGTCTCTCGGGGTGTTGTCCTTAATCCTATTCGCCCAGAACGAATTGCTGTCGCTGATTGCTCAGCCTTTTTCAGATGGGCTCTTACGGGCATCCATGCGAGAGTACAGCTACGAGCACTCGTGTTTGCTCTGTTCGGATTACCCCACCTCCCGCTGGGGCGACTACTTGAAAGACCTGTTGTTCATAATTGCTATAAGTCCGAGTAAAGCGTTAGTTTTTTCAAATAACCCATCCATCGTAGCTTTTGACCGCCTCAAGCCTCATGCTCTTGCTCAGCTGATCAACCTGTACACTCTGGGGAAAGCGCAGTCAGCATACTACTCTGATGATGCGCAAGGTGAGTTTGTTTTCACCCATCTCGGCTGGGCCTTGAATCGTCCAGATGTTTTGGATCAGCGCCAGTACGTCGAAGACTTCTTGCGGGCTGAAGATGCTTGGAGTCGTTAGAAGCTTTATCCAGCTTAAACTGACAAGGAAATGTGCTTTAGTTGGTGTTGCTGGCGCTATTTTTCCCAGAGACAGTCGTATCGGGTTGACGCCGGCTAATAGCAACGCATCCCAAATTTTCTGTAATGGCCAGTTCTTGACCGTAAGGTGAATCACCCCTGGTTTCGTAGGCATCTTTTGGCGTCCGCGATTGGCCGGGAGACGCCCGACGCACCAAGCCGCACCCGGCCAAATGCGGTCATCAGGTGCCTACAGAAACCAGGGCTATTCAACCTTTATCCGTGTAGAGATCAGTACTGTCGCTTGGGATTTTGTGAGATTTTTTGAACAGTGATACAGCTCTAGAAGAGCTGCTGAGTTAGAGTTTTAAAATCCATCAGCCCGGCGTATTACCTTAAGCCGTCACAAGGAAGAGGCTATGCAGATCCAGCACTTGGAGATCGCAAATTTCCGCAAGCTCCTGTCCGTTCGAATCGACCTGGCTAGCACCACCACCCTTTTGGTCGGGGCCAACAACAGTGGTAAGTCCTCCGCGATGTTGGCGCTGCGTAAATTTCTGCTGTCGAAAGCGAGCGCTTTCCGTCTCCAGGATTTAACTCTTGCTCACCTCGCGACCATTAATGCCATTGGTGTCGAGTGGGAAGAGGCTGGCGAAACCTTCGAGATACCAGAGGCAAACCAGTGGACGCATTGGCTACCGACTCTCGATCTATGGGTGGAGGCCTCGCAAGGGGAACTGCATTGCATCAAAGACCTGATTCCCAATTTTGCCTGGAAAGGTGGCTGCGTCGGGATGCGTTTTCGACTTGAGCCCAAGGACATGGCTAAACTCTTCACCGATTACCGGAAAGAGCGTAATCGCGTCAAAACACTGCTGCAGGAGATCTTGAACAAGACCGAGGAAGGAAAAACTCCACCCACCCTTTCACTTTGGCCGCAAAGTCTGCATGACTACTTTAACCGACGCTTGGGGGCGATGTTCACAATACGCTGGTATCGTCTTGATCCGGCGCAGCTCTGCGAACCAGATCCCAATACCCGCCACGCCAGCCCGCAAGCTCTGTCTGCGAACGCACGTCCGCTGGAGAGCAATCCACTGACCGATCTCATACGCGTTCACGAGATTAATGCGCAGCGCGGCTTTGGTGATAGTGCCGAGGAGTCCATCACTGAGGGACGAGGTGGTTCAGGGAAAAAACTTACTGAGCAATTGCGTGCTTACTATAGTAGACATCTGGATCCTGGTGACAGCCCTGACATTTCGGACCTAGAGGCGCTGACGGCCATTCAAGCTGCACAATCGGCCTTCGATTCCCGACTAACTTCCAGTTTCGCTCCCGCCCTGGAGGAGGTCGCCGGACTAGGCTATCCGAATAATACCGACCCGGCGATCAGGGTAGAAACCCGGCTTTCCCCTACGGACGGTATGAACCATGAATCTGCGGTTCTGTTCGAGTTGGATTCAGTCGCAGGTGCGCCTGGAGCTCCTCCCATGCGCCTCCCCGAAACATCCAACGGGCTCGGTTATCAGAACCTGATCTCAATGATTTTTCAGTTGATGGCATTTCGGGATGAGTGGCTGAGGAAGTATAAAAATACCGAGGAGCAGTCCGACGCAGGCGTCGAGCCGATCCACCTGGTGCTGGTTGAGGAGCCTGAAGCTCATCTTCATGTCCAAGTGCAACAAGCATTCATCAAGCACGCGTATCACGTCCTATGTAATGACTCGCTTCTCAAGAAATACCCGCGGCTCAAAACACAGCTGGTGGTCAGCTCCCACTCCAGCCATGTTGCTCATGAGACGGATTATGCAAACCTTCGGTATTTCCGAAGGCTACCCGCAGGAATGGCCGGTGTACCCATCCCGGTGTCCACCGTCTCAAACTTGAGCACAGTGTTCGGGGACAAAAACCGCCACAAGCAAACCAAGGAGTTTGTGACTCGTTACCTCCGGGCGCAGCATGCCGATCTCTTCTTCGCGGACGCTGTGATCTTGGTAGAAGGCGCTGCTGAGCGAATGATGATGCCGCATTTCCTTCGCAGTCATTTTCCCTTCCTTGACCGCTGCTACATCACCATCCTGGATATTGGAGGCAGTCACGCGCATCGCCTCAGGCCATTAGTCGATGCGCTGGGAATTGTGACGCTGGTGGTCACGGATTTGGACGCAGGACTCAAGAAATCAGCGGTACCCGTCAAGCGAAAGGCGAAACAAGTAACCAATAATCCTACCCTGCGCAGTTGGGTCACCGCCCTGAATATTGGGCATGATGTCGACACATTGCTGGATCTGGATGCGGAGAAAAAATCGCAGCAGATAGACGACCTGTTTGCGATCCATATTGCTTATCAGACACCTATCAACGTTGTTCTGCCCAAGACTAAAGGTGAAGATCAGGCGCTGCCCAACACCTTTGAGGACAGTCTGGTGCTCAGCAATGTGCAGCACTTTGCAACGAAGCAAGGTCGGGGTCTGACCAAGGCTTTCGCCAAAGCGTTGCGTGATTCTGCAACTGCAGACGATCTAGGTCAGGCTTTGTTCGACGCGCTCAGATCGGGAGACAAGGCGGAGTTCGCGTTACAGGTGCTTGGAGACCCTGACTTCACCAAGTTGGCTGTTCCAGAGTACATCCGGGAAGGGCTCGTCTGGTTAGAAGATAAGTTGAAGAAGAAGAGCAAGGAGCTCTTGATTATCCCGACGGACAGTGTCGAGGTGACTTCCTAATGAATGCCAAAAAGGATGCCTCCGATGAAATGAAGCCCACTGCGGATGACGTTATCCAGGAATGTCTTAACCTGGAGATGCCACGCAGTTTTTTCCTATACGCAGGTGCCGGCTCAGGAAAGACCCACTCCCTCGTCGTCGCAGTGAAATCACTTAAAGAACGGGAGCGCCAGCGCCTCACGTTTGAAGGCCGGCAAATCGCGATCATCACGTACACCAACGCAGCTTGTGAGGAGATTGCGAGTCGACTTGAGCACGATCCGCTGGTTGAGGTTTCAACGATTCATGCTTTCTCTTGGAAGCTGATCAAGGGCTTCAACGACGACATTCGTGAATGGTTACGTACCAAGCTAGTGTGCGACATCGCTGAACTGGACGACAAGCTCGTTCGGGCGAGATCAGTGAACAAGACCTACCTGGCTAACCAAGCGAGCCGGGATAGCAAAGCCCGTCGTTTGGCGTCCCTGGATGGAATTGCGGACTTTACCTACAGCCCGACGGGAGACAACCGAAGCAGGCAATCTCTGAACCACAGTGAAGTCATTCAGATGGCTGCAGCTTTTCTACCCCAGCCGCCCTTACTCGATGTTATGGCGGATAGGCACCCGGTACTGCTCATCGATGAAAGCCAAGATACGAACGGCTCGCTCATGGATGCATTTCTGAAAGCTCAGGAGGCGATTCCTGGACGATTTTGCTTAGGGCTGCTCGGCGATACGATGCAGCGTATCTACAACGACGGGAAGCCAAAGCTTCACGAAGCCATACCGTCAGACTGGGCCAAGCCTGAGAAACGTATCAATCGTCGTTGTCCGATACGAGTTGTCGATTTAATCAACGATATCCGCGCAGGCGCGGATGATTATCGACAGATACCAAAGCCGGGAGCTGCCCAAGGTGTGGTGCGTATGTTCTGCATAGGGCAAGCACCAGGGCAAGATTTTAGCTTAGAAGACCAGATCGCTGAGCAAATGGCAGAGATCTCGGGTGATGCTCAGTGGGCCACCGGCAGGGAAGGCCGCAAAACGCTGATCTTGGAGCACAAGATGGCTGCCCGCCGCATGGGTTTCGAAGGTGCGTATTCCGGCGAACGTGACCGGTCATTCCGGGGATCGTGACCGATTTGCACACGGCCTTCACGCTGGAACGTGTTTTGTACTCTGAGCGGTCACGATGGGTCAATCGATACCGCGTTTTGAGCGTTAGCCTTTCTCAG
>NZ_JBSXON010000072.1:0-14252 GCF_056859475.1 Halopseudomonas sp. L-58 | reverse complement strand
GACCGGTTCCTGCGAACTGCCGGAAGGCGTTGAAATGGTAATGCCGGGCGACAACGTCAAGCTGGACGTTACCCTGATCGCTCCGATCGCAATGGAAGACGGTCTGCGCTTCGCGATTCGCGAAGGTGGCCGTACCGTTGGTGCCGGTGTAGTAGCCAAGATCATCGAATAATGATCTGAGGTGAAAGGCAAAGCCCCCGCCTAGCGGGGGCTTTTGTCTTTTGGTTGACAGTGGGGGTGCGCATCAGTAGAATTGCGCCTCCCTTGGACAGGCGTACCTGCAGTTGGGTGTGCCTGAAAACAGTTACTTGGAGTTTCTGGTCAAATGCAGAACCAACAGATTCGTATTCGGTTGAAGGCTTTTGACCATCGCCTGATCGATCAGTCTACCCAGGAAATCGTGGATACCGCGAAACGTACTGGGGCTCAGGTGCGTGGTCCGATCCCTTTGCCGACGCGCAAAGAGCGTTTTACCGTACTGATTTCTCCGCACGTCAATAAAGACGCGCGCGATCAGTATGAAATCCGTACCCATAAACGGGTTCTGGATATCGTTCAGCCCACCGACAAGACTGTCGATGCGCTGATGAAGCTGGACCTTGCCGCTGGCGTTGAGGTTCAGATCAGCCTCGGCTGATAGCCCCAAAACGGGGGCTAAAGGTCGTGTAACGCCCTGTGTTGGGCGGCCATAGCGGGTAATAGCCCCGTGCACTCATGAGGTTTACAAAATGACTATTGGTTTAGTCGGCCGGAAATGCGGTATGACCCGCATTTTCACTGAAGATGGTGTTTCCATTCCGGTTACGGTTGTAGAAGTTGAACCGAACCGCGTCACTCAGGTTAAAACCCTGGAAACTGATGGCTATCAAGCTATTCAGGTCACTGTGGGTGAGCGTCGCGCCAGTCGCGTTACCAAGCCGATGGCTGGGCACTTTGCCAAAGCCAGCACTGCGGCTGGTCGCCAGGTCTGCGAATTCCGCATTGAAGACGGCTCCCAGTATGAAACTGGGGCAGAGCTCACTGTAGCCCTGTTCGAAGCCGGTCAGAAGGTGGATGTAACTGGTCAATCCAAGGGTAAAGGCTTCGCCGGTACCATCAAGCGCTGGAATTTCCGCGGCCAGGACGCTACTCACGGTAACTCGGTATCCCACCGTGTACCCGGTTCCATCGGTCAGTGTCAGACCCCGGGCCGTGTATTCAAGGGCAAGAAGATGTCTGGTCACATGGGTGCCGAACAGGTAACCGTCCAGACTCTCGAGGTCGTTCGCGTAGACGCTGAGCGCAATCTGCTGCTCATCAAGGGCTCCGTGCCTGGCGCTACCGGCAGCGACGTCGTTGTTCGCCCGGCGGTCAAGGCCAAGGGTTAAGGGGGAGTTACCATGAATCTGAATGTAGCTGGTGCAAATGCGATCGAAGTTTCCGATCTGACCTTTGCTACCGAGTTTAACGAGACCCTCGTTCACCAGGCCGTTGTTGCTTACATGGCTGGTGCTCGTCAGGGTACCAAGCAGCAGAAGAACCGTTCCGACGTTTCCGGTGGCGGCAAGAAGCCCTGGCGTCAGAAAGGCACCGGTCGCGCCCGTGCCGGTACTATCCGTAGCCCGATCTGGCGCTCCGGTGGTACTACCTTTGCTGCCCGTCCGCAAAATCACGAGCAGAAGCTGAACCGCAAGATGTATCGCGGTGCAATGCGCTCCATCCTGTCCGAGCTGGTACGCCTGGATCGTCTGGTTGTCGTCGAGAGCTTCTCTGTTGATGCACCGAAGACCAAGGCTCTGGCCGGCAAGCTGAAGGATCTCGATCTGCAGAATGTGCTGATCGTTACCGACGGCGTTGATGAGAACCTGTACCTGGCAGCGCGCAATCTGCCGCACGTCGACGTTCGCGACGTTCAGGGTTCTGACCCGGTTAGCCTGATCGCTTACGACAAGGTGCTGATTACCGTACCTGCTGTTAAGAAGTTCGAGGAGATGCTGGGATGAACCAAGAGCGCATTTTCAAAGTACTGCTTGGCCCGCATGTTTCCGAGAAGGCAACTGTGCTGGCTGACAGCCGCAACCAGTTTGTGTTCAAGGTAGACACTACTGCGACCAAGCTGGAAATCAAGAAAGCCGTTGAGCAATTGTTCAACGTCAAGGTCAAGGCTGTATCGACCTTGAATGTAAAAGGCAAGACCAAGCGAACCGTTCGCGGCCTGGGCAAGCGTAATGACTGGAAAAAGGCGTATGTCAGCCTGCAGCCCGGTCAAGACATCGACTTCGCCAGCGCTGAATAAGACAGGGGTACATCATGGCTATTGTTAAATGTAAACCTACTTCCGCTGGCCGCCGCTTCGTCGTCAAGGTCGTTAACGCTGACCTGCACAAAGGTGCTCCTTACGCGCCTCTGGTAGAGAAGCAAGGCAAGTCTGGTGGTCGTAACAACAACGGCCGCATCACCACGCGTCATCGTGGGGGCGGTCACAAGCAGCACTACCGCATCGTGGACTTCCGTCGTAACAAGGACGGTATCCCCGCTGTAGTAGAGCGCGTCGAGTACGATCCGAATCGTACCGCTCATATTGCTCTGCTGAAGTATGCCGACGGTGAGCGTCGCTACATCATCGCCCCGAAAGGCGTTGTTGCTGGCGATCAACTGGTCTCCGGTGCCGATGCGCCGATCAAGGCCGGTAACACTCTGCCGCTGCGCAATATCCCGGTAGGTAGCACTATCCACGCGATCGAACTGAAGCCGGGTAAAGGCGCTCAGGTAGCTCGCAGTGCCGGTGCCGCTGTCCAGCTGGTTGCTCGCGAAGGTGCCTATGTCACCGTTCGTCTGCGCTCTGGCGAAATGCGCAAAGTCCTTGGCGAATGCCGTGCGACTCTGGGTGAAGTGTCCAACGGTGAGCACAGTCTGCGCTCGCTGGGTAAGGCTGGTGCCAAGCGCTGGCGCGGTGTTCGTCCGACCGTTCGTGGTGTTGCCATGAACCCGGTAGATCACCCGCATGGTGGTGGTGAAGGTCGTACCTCCGGTGGTCGTCATCCGGTTTCCCCGTGGGGCTTCCCGACCAAGGGTGCCAAGACTCGGTCCAACAAGCGCACTGACAAGATGATTGTCCGTCGCCGCAGCAAGTAATTAGAGGGGATACGACAGTGCCGCGTTCTCTGAAGAAAGGTCCTTTTATCGATCTTCACCTGTTGAAGAAGGTCGAAGTGGCAGTTGAAAAGAACGACCGTAAGCCGATCAAGACCTGGTCGCGCCGTTCGATGATTCTGCCGCAGATGGTCGGTCTGACCATCGCTGTACACAACGGTCGTCAGCATGTGCCGGTTATCGTTACCGAAGACATGGTCGGTCACAAGTTGGGCGAATTCTCTGCTACGCGTACCTACCGTGGTCACGCAGCAGACAAGAAAGCCAAGCGCTAAGGGGTTAGAAGATGGAAGTAGCCGCTACTCATAAGGGCGCCCGACTCTCTGCCCAGAAAGCGCGTTTGGTCGCCGACCAGATCCGCGGTAAGAAGGTGGATGAGGCCCTGAACCTGCTGGCATTCAGCAACAAGAAGGCCGCTGCCGTCATCAAGAAAGTGCTCGAGTCGGCGATCGCCAACGCAGAGCATAACGATGGCGCAGACGTGGATGACCTGAAGGTCTCCACCGTGTTTGTTAACGAAGGTCGCTCTCTGAAGCGCATCATGCCGCGTGCCAAAGGCCGCGCTGATCGCATCGTCAAGCGGTCTTGCCACATCACGGTCAAGGTTGCTGACAAGTAGGAGTCGATCAAATGGGTCAGAAAGTACATCCGGTAGGCATTCGCCTCGGTATCGTTAAAGAACACACTTCGGTGTGGTACGCAGACGGTCGCAACTACGCAGACTATCTGAACACTGACCTGAAGGTACGTGCGTACATTCAGGACAAACTGAAAAGTGCCTCTGTCAGCCGCGTTGATATCCAGCGTCCGGCCCAGACTGCCCGCATCACCATTCACACTGCTCGTCCGGGCATCGTGATTGGCAAGAAGGGTGAGGACGTTGAGAAGCTGCGTCAGGAACTGACCAGCCAAATGGGCGTGCCGGTGCACATCAACATCGAAGAGATCCGCAAGCCGGAACTTGACGGTGCCCTGGTTGCACAAAGCGTTGCTCAGCAGCTCGAGCGTCGTGTGATGTTCCGTCGCGCCATGAAGCGCGCCGTACAGAACGCCATGCGCATCGGTGCAAAGGGTATCAAGATCCAGGTTAGCGGCCGTCTTGGCGGCGCCGAGATCGCCCGTACCGAATGGTATCGCGAAGGTCGTGTGCCGCTGCACACCCTGCGTGCCGACATTGACTACGCGACGGCTGAAGCCCACACCACCTACGGTGTGATCGGTGTGAAGGTTTGGATCTTCAAAGGCGAGATCATTGGTGGTCTCCAGGAAGAAACCAAAGCCGTCGCGGCCAAGAAAAAAGCTGCTAAGTAAGGGGTACGCACATGTTACAACCTAAGCGTACGAAGTTCCGCAAGCAGATGACCGGCCACAACCGTGGTCTGGCGCATCGTGGTAGCAAGGTGAGCTTCGGTGAGTTCGCTCTCAAAGCCGTAAGTCGTGGTCGTCTGACTGCACGTCAGATCGAAGCGGCTCGTCGCGCCCTGACTCGTCACGTTAAGCGTGGCGGTAAAATCTGGATCCGGGTTTTTCCGGACAAGCCCATCTCCAAGAAGCCTCTTGAAGTACGTATGGGTAAAGGTAAGGGTAACGTCGAGTACTGGGTGGCCCAGATTCGTCCGGGTAAGGTCCTTTACGAGATTGAAGGTGTTTCCGAAGAGCTGGCCCGCGAAGCATTCGCACTGGCCGCAGCCAAGCTGCCTCTCGCTACCACCTTTGTTAAGCGGACGGTGATGTAATGAAAGCGACAGAACTTCGTGAAAAATCTGCTGAGCAGCTGAATGAACAGCTGCTCACCCTGCTGCGCGATCAGTTCAACCTGCGCATGCAGAAAGCAACCGGTCAGCTCGGTCAAACGCATCTGCTGAACCAGGTAAAGCGCGACATCGCTCGCGTCAAGACCGTGCTCAATCAGAAAGGTGGTAACTGATCATGGCCGAGAACAAAACAGTTCGTACCGTTACTGGCCGTGTTGTCAGTGACAAGATGGATAAAACCATCACTGTGCTCATCGAGCGTCAGGAAAAGCACCCACTGTACGGCAAGTACGTGAAGCGCTCTACCAAGCTCAAGGCGCATGACGAGAACAACGAATGCCGCATCGGCGATCTGGTGACCATTCGTGAGACCCGCCCCTTGGCCAAAACCAAGAGCTGGGCCCTGGTTCAGATCGACGAGCGCGCGGCGCAAGTTTAAGCCCGCGCAACTTAGCGGATTATTTAAGGGTCGGAGAAAGTTATGATTCAGACTCAATCCATGCTGGATGTGGCTGACAACAGTGGTGCACGTCGCGTTATGTGTATCAAGGTTCTGGGCGGTTCTCACCGTCGCTACGCCGGCATTGGCGATATCATCAAAGTGACCGTGAAGGAAGCGATTCCGCGCGGCAAAGTAAAGAAAGGCCAGGTGCTCAACGCGGTCATCGTGCGTACCCGTCACGGCGTACGCCGTACAGACGGTTCGCTGATCCGTTTCGATGGCAACGCTGCCGTTCTGCTCAACAACAAGAATGAGCCGATCGGTACCCGCATCTTTGGGCCGGTGACTCGTGAACTGCGTAACGAGCAGTTCATGAAGATCGTTTCCCTCGCGCCCGAAGTGCTGTAAGGAGCCCGGTCATGCAAAAGATCAAACGCGACGACGACGTAATCGTCATTGCCGGTAAAGACAAGGGCAAGCGCGGCAAAGTCCTGAAAGTTGGTGACGATGCCCGCCTGCTGGTTTCCGGTGTCAACATTATCAAGCGCCACACCAAGCCGAACCCGATGGCTGGTGCACAGGGCGGTATTGTTGAGAAGGAGGCGCCGATCCACGTCTCCAACGTGGCAATCTTCAACCCCGAGACCAACAAGGCCGATCGCGTCGGCTTCAAGGTCGAAGACGGTAAGAAGGTTCGTATTTTCAAGTCGACCCAAAAAGCTGTCGACGCTTGAGAATCTAGGTGCTTACCATGGCGAGATTGAAAGAAACCTATCGCACTACCATCGCTCCGAAACTCCAGGCTGAACTGGGTCTGAATGCGATGGAAGTGCCGAAAATCACCAAGATCACCCTGAACATGGGTCTTGGCGAAGCTGTTGGTGACAAGAAAGTCATCGAAAACGCACTGGCTGACCTCGAGAAGATCACCGGCCGTAAAGGCATCGTGACCTATGCTCGCAAATCCATTGCAGGCTTCAAGATTCGTGACGGCTGGCCGATTGGCGTAAAGGTTACCCTGCGCCGCGAGCAGATGTACGAATTCCTGGATCGTCTGCTGTCGATTTCCCTGCCGCGCGTTCGTGACTTCCGTGGCCTGAATGCCAAGTCCTTTGACGGTCGTGGCAACTACAGCATGGGCGTCAAGGAACAGATCATTTTCCCGGAAATCGATTACGACAAGATCGATGCCCTGCGTGGTCTGGACATCACCTTGACTACTACTGCGCGAACCGACGACGAAGGTCGTGCGCTGCTGCGCGCGTTCAACTTCCCGTTCCGTAACTAGGAGTCAGGACAATGGCAAAAGTCAGTATGAAGAACCGTGAAGCCAAGCGCGCCCGCCTGGTTGCCAAGTTTGCTGCAAAACGTGCAGCTCTCAAGGACACCATCGGTAACGTAAACGCTTCCGTTGAAGATCGCTGGGCAGCTCAAGTTGCCCTGCAGAAACTGCCGCGCGACTCCAGCCCGGTCCGTCAGCGTAACCGCTGCCGCGTTACCGGTCGTCCGCACGGCGTATACCGCAAGTTTGGACTGAGCCGCATCAAGCTGCGTGAAGCAGCAATGCGCGGCGATGTGCCCGGCCTGGTCAAGGCCAGCTGGTAAACCAGACTTTTATTACTCAGTTTCAGGAGCACATAGCCCATGAGTATGCAGGACCCGTTGGCAGATATGCTGACCCGTATCCGTAATGCCCAGATGGCTGAGAAGTCCAGCGTCAGCATGCCTTCGGCAAAGCTGAAGGTGGCTGTCGCCAAGGTACTTAAGGAAGAAGGCTACGTTGCAGGCTACGAAGTAGTTGGCGACGTCAAGCCCACTCTGTCTATCGAACTCAAGTACTTCGAAGGCAAGCCGGTAATTGAAGAGCTCAAGCGCGTAAGCCGTCCTGGCCTGCGCCAGTACAAAGCCGTTGACCAGCTTCCGAAGGTCAAGGGTGGTCTGGGCGTTTCCATCGTCTCCACCAATAAAGGTGTGATGACTGATCGCGCTGCTCGCGCTGCCGGTATCGGCGGCGAAGTTCTCTGCACCGTATTCTGATAGGGGGTCACGATGTCTCGCGTCGCTAAGAACCCTGTCAAACTGCCGCAGGGTGTAGAAGCAAAACTGAACGGTCAGGAACTGTCGATCAAGGGTGCCAAGGGCGCTCTTAGTCTGAACCTGCACCCGACTGTTGAAGTTGTTCAGGAAGACGGTGAGCTGCGTTTCGCAGCGCGCGCCGGTAGCCTGAACATGGCCATGGCCGGTACCACCCGCGCCCTGGTCAACAATATGGTCATTGGCGTCAGCCAGGGCTTTGAGCGCAAGCTCCAGCTGGTTGGTGTTGGTTACAAGGCGCAGGCCAAGGGTCAGGTTCTGAACCTGGCACTGGGTTACTCGCACCCGATCGACTACCAGCTGCCTGAGGGTGTTTCTGTTGAAACCCCCAGCCAGACTGACATTATCATCAAAGGCATCGACAAGCAGCTGGTTGGTCAAGTAGCAGCGGAAATTCGTGATTTCCGTCGTCCGGAGCCCTATAAGGGCAAGGGTGTACGCTACTCCGATGAGGTAGTGCGTCGTAAAGAAGCCAAGAAGAAGTAGGGCATAGCAAATGAGCGATAAAAAAGTTATTCGTCTCCGTCGCGCTCGCCGTACGCGCCTGAAGTTGCGCGAACTGGAAGCCGTTCGTCTCTGCGTGTACCGCTCTTCGCAGCACATGTACGCACAGGTTATCTCGGCAGATGGCAGCCAAGTGCTGGCCAGCGCCTCCACTCTGGATGCTGAATTGCGTGCCGGTTCTACCGGTAACATTGAAGCGGCCAAGAAGGTAGGTCTGCTGGTTGCTGAGCGAGCCAAGGCCGCCGGTGTAACTCAGGTCGCCTTCGACCGTTCCGGCTTCAAGTACCATGGTCGCGTAAAAGCGCTGGCCGACGCCGCTCGTGAAGGCGGGCTGGAATTCTAAGGGTAGAGTTATGGCTAATTTCGATCAAAAGCGCGACGAAGGTTACATCGAGAAGCTGGTTCAGGTGAACCGCGTCGCCAAAGTAGTAAAAGGCGGCCGTATCTTCGCTTTCACAGCGCTGACTGTTGTCGGTGACGGCAAGGGTCGCGTTGGTTTCGGTCGCGGCAAGGCACGTGAAGTGCCTGCCGCCATCCAGAAGGCGATGGAAGCGGCACGTCGTAACATGATCCAGGTTGATCTGGACGGTACCACCCTGCAGTACCCCGTTCGTGCAGCTCACGGCGCCTCCAAGGTGTTCATGCAGCCGGCGTCCGAAGGTACCGGTGTTATCGCCGGTGGTGCAATGCGCGCCGTCCTGGAAGCGGCTGGTGTACACAACGTACTGGCCAAGTGTTACGGTTCCACCAACCCGGTTAACGTCGTTCAGGCTACCTACAAGGGTCTGAAGTCGATGCAGTCTCCCGAGTCTGTAGCGGCCAAGCGCGGCAAGACCGTCGAAGACATCACGGGGTAAGCGGACATGGCAAACGCAAAAATCAAGGTGACTCTGTTCAAGAGCGTCGCTGGTCGTCTGCCGAAGCACCAGGCCTGCGTTAAGGGTCTGGGTCTGCGCCGCATCGGCCACACCGTCGAAGTCGAAGACACTCCGTCGGTTCGTGGGATGATCAACAAGGTCTCCTACATGGTTCGGGTAGAGGAATAAGACATGAAACTGAATGATCTGCGTTCCGCGCCGGGTGCACGCCGTGAAAAGCTGCGCGTCGGTCGTGGTATCGGTAGCGGTCTGGGTAAGACCGCTGGCCGCGGTCACAAGGGTCTGACCTCGCGTTCCGGTGGCACCGTTGCCCCCGGTTTCGAGGGTGGTCAGCAGCCGCTGCACCGTCGTCTGCCGAAGTTTGGTTTTACTTCCAAACTGGCTATGGTCACTGCTGAAATTCGCACCAGCGAACTGAACGCAGTTGACGCTGAGGTCATTGACCTGCAGGCGCTGAAAGATGCCAACGTAATTGGCAACAAGTTTGTACGAGCCAAGATCGTCCTGTCCGGCGACGTAACCAAAGCGGTTACCGTCAAAGGTCTGGCCGTCACCAAAGGTGCTCGTGCAGCGATCGAAGCAGCTGGTGGCAAGATCGAGGACTAAATGGCTAAGCAAGGCGCTCTTTCTGGAATGAATCAAGGTGGCTTGAGTGAACTCTGGGGGCGCCTGCGCTTCCTGTTCCTCGCGATCATCGTTTACCGTATCGGGGCGCATATTCCGGTTCCCGGGATAAACCCTGATCGTCTGGCCGATCTGTTCAATCAGAATTCAGAGACGATCCTTAGCCTGTTCAACATGTTCTCCGGCGGTGCCCTGGAGCGAATGAGTATCTTCGCTCTGGGCATCATGCCGTACATCTCTGCATCCATCATCATGCAGCTGATGACGGCGGTTACCCCGTCGCTTGAGCAGTTGAAGAAGGAAGGGGAGTCCGGACGCCGGAAGATCAGTCAGTACACGCGTTATCTGACGCTGGTGCTGGCTTTTATACAAGCCATCGGTATGTCCGTTGGTCTGGCCAGTCAGGGCGTTGCGTTTGACACAGGGTTCAGCTTCTATTTTGTGGCTGTTACTACCTTTGTTGCTGGCGCAATGTTCATGATGTGGCTCGGTGAGCAGATCACCGAGCGAGGTATCGGTAACGGTATCTCGATGCTGATTTTCGCCGGCATTGTTGCCGGTTTGCCGGCAGCCATTGGACAGTCCTTCGAAGGTGCCCGTCTGGGTACCATCAACATATTCGCGCTGATTGGTGTTGGCCTGGTGGCTATTGCCATGATTGCGTTCGTCGTCTTCGTCGAGCGTGGCCAGCGCAGAATTACGGTCAACTACGCCAAGCGTCAGCAAGGTCGCAAGGTATTCGCCGCGCAGACCAGCCATTTGCCTCTCAAGGTCAACATGGCAGGTGTGATCCCGGCGATCTTTGCCAGCAGTATCCTGTTGTTCCCGGCCTCGCTGGGTACCTGGTTCGCCCAGGGTGACAACATGGAATGGCTGCAAACCCTGGCTCAGGCCATTGGACCGGGTAAGCCGCTGAATATCATTCTGTTTAGTGCAGGGATTATTTTCTTCTGCTTCTTCTACACAGCCTTGATGTTCAATCCGAAGGATGTTGCGGAAAACCTCAAGAAGTCCGGCGCGTTCATTCCGGGTATCCGTCCCGGTGAGCAGTCCGCTCGCTACATTGATAGCGTTCTGACTCGCCTCACCCTGTTCGGGGCCCTGTATATGACCGCTGTCTGCTTGTTGCCGCAGTTCCTGGTGGTGTCGGCGAATGTGCCCTTCTATCTGGGTGGGACATCGCTGCTGATCGTTGTTGTGGTTGTTATGGACTTCATGTCCCAAGTACAATCGCATCTCGTTTCTCAGCAGTACGAGTCTCTTTTGAAGAAATCTAACCTGAAAGGTTACGGCAGCGGCATGCTCCGCTGAGTCTTCGGGTTATAGGAGTCGGCTATGAAAGTTGCAGCATCAGTCAAGAAGCTTTGCCGTAACTGCAAGGTTATCCGTCGCAACGGTTGCGTACGTGTAATCTGCAGTGCTGAGCCCCGTCATAAGCAGCGCCAGGGTTAATTCCCGGTTCTGAATTAAGACTACGTCTCAGGATAACCGCCACCTGGCCAAATTTTGGCCAGGTGGTTGAATTTTATTTTTGTTAGCGCTACCCTACTGCACCCTTTTTCGAGCAACCTCTTTGGGTTGAGTCAGGTAGCTGTCAGACGGAGTAAATTGGATGGCCCGTATTGCAGGCGTCAACATCCCGGATAACAAGCACACTGTTATCTCTCTGACCTATATCTTTGGTATTGGTCAGACCAAGGCACAACAGATCTGTGCCGCCACTGGCATTGAGCCCAGTGTCAAAATCAAGGATCTGAGCGAAGAGCAGATTGATACCCTGCGCAATGAAGTCGCCAAGAGCAACACCGAAGGCGATCTGCGCCGCGCGATCAACATGAACGTCAAGCGCCTCATGGATCTCGGCTGCTATCGTGGCCTGCGTCACCGTCGTGGCCTGCCGGTCCGCGGTCAGCGCACCAAGACCAATGCCCGTACCCGTAAGGGTCCGCGCAAGCCGATCCGTAAGTAATTGCGAGGGAATCTACAGATATGGCTAAGCCAGCTGCTCGTGTACGTAAAAAAGTAAAAAAGACGGTCGTTGATGGGGTCGCCCACATCCACGCGTCTTTCAATAACACCATCATCACCATCACTGACCGTCAGGGTAACGCCCTGAGCTGGGCAACTTCCGGTGGCTCCGGCTTCCGTGGTTCCCGTAAGAGCACTCCGTTTGCTGCCCAGGTAGCTGCCGAGCGCGCCGGTCAGGCTGCTCTTGAGTATGGCCTGAAGAACCTCGACGTTTGCGTTAAAGGCCCCGGCCCGGGTCGTGAGTCGGCAGTTCGTGCACTGAATTCTTGTGGTTACAAGATCAGCAGCATCACCGATGTCACCCCTATTCCCCACAACGGCTGCCGCCCGCCCAAGAAGCGTCGCGTTTAATCAGGAGACGGTAAAATGGCTCGTTATATTGGTCCCAAGTGCAAGCTGTCTCGTCGCGAAGGTACTGACCTGTTCCTGAAAAGCGGCGTGCGCGCTCTCGACTCCAAGTGCAAACTGGAAACCCCTCCGGGTGTTCACGGTCAGCGCCGCGGTCGTCTTTCGGAATACGGTACTCAGCTGCGCGAGAAGCAGAAAGTCCGTCGTATGTATGGCGTTCTGGAGCGTCAGTTCCGCAACTATTACAAGGAAGCAGCCCGTCTGAAGGGCGCTACCGGTGAGAACCTGCTGCAACTGCTCGAGCGTCGTCTGGACAACGTCGTTTACCGCATGGGTTTCGGTGCCACTCGCGCTGAAGCACGCCAGCTGGTATCCCACAAGTCCATCAGTGTCAATGGCAAGACTGTCAATATCGCGTCTTACCTGGTTTCCCCGGGTGACGTAGTTGCTGTCCGTGAAAAGGCCAAGAACCAGCTGCGCATCAACAGCGCTCTGGAGCAGGCTGCTCAGCGCGGTGGTGCGGAGTGGGTTGAAGTAGACGCTGGCAAGAAAGAAGGCGTTTTCAAAGCCCTGCCTGCACGCAGCGACCTGTACGCCGACATCAACGAAAACCTGATCGTCGAGCTGTACTCCAAGTAAGCGACAGACAGCATAAAGGTGCCCCACATGCAGAGTTCGGTTACCGAGTTTCTAACACCGCGTCACATTGACGTTCAGGAAACTTCGCCCACACGTGCCAAGATTACTCTTGAGCCGCTGGAGCGTGGTTTCGGTCACACCCTGGGCAATGCGCTTCGTCGCATTCTGCTCTCGTCCATGCCCGGCTGCGCCGTGGTAGAGGCCGAAATCGACGGCGTGTTGCACGAGTACAGCGCCATCGAAGGCGTTCAGGAAGACGTCATCGAGATCCTGCTTAACCTGAAAGGGTTGGCGATCACCATGCACGGTCGCGACCAGGTAACCCTGAACCTTTCCAAGAAAGGCCCGGGTGTTGTTACTGCCGCCGACATTCAGCTGGACCACGACGTCGAGATCGTCAACCCGGATCACGTGATTGCCACGCTGTCCGACAACGGCGAACTGAACATGAAGCTCACTGTAGCTCGTGGTCGTGGTTACGAGCCGGCCGATGCGCGTCAGTCCGATGAGGACGAGACCCGCTCTATCGGTCGTCTGCAGCTGGACGCCACCTACACTCCCGTACGCCGCGTTGCGTATGTGGTGGAGAGTGCGCGTGTCGAGCAGCGTACCAACCTGGACAAGCTGGTCATCGATCTCGAGACCAACGGCACTCTGGACCCGGAAGAGGCGATTCGTCGCGCTGCAACCATCCTCCAGCAGCAACTGGCTGCCTTCGTTGACCTGAAGGGTGACCAGGAGCCGGTGGTGGAGCAGCAGGAAGACGAGATTGACCCGATCCTGCTGCGCCCGGTGGACGATCTTGAGCTGACTGTCCGTTCGGCCAACTGCCTGAAGGCCGAAAATATCTATTACATTGGCGATCTGATCCAGCGTACCGAAGTAGAGCTGCTGAAGACCCCGAACCTGGGCAAGAAGTCTCTGACCGAGATCAAAGACGTTCTGGCCTCTCGTGGTCTGTCTCTGGGTATGCGTCTGGACAACTGGCCGCCTGCAAGCTTGAAGAAGGACGATAAGGTTTCGGCCTGATCGTCTCGACACCGAGGAATTGAGAGATGCGTCATCGTAAAAGTGGTCGTCACCTGAGTCGGACCAGCGCACACCGCAAGGCTATGTTCCAGAACATGGCTGTGTCGCTGTTCGAGAATGAACTGATCAAAACTACTCTGCCGAAAGCCAAGGAGCTGCGTCGCGTTGCCGAGCCGCTGATCACCCTGGCCAAGGAAGACACCGTTGCCAACCGTCGTCTGGCGTTTGACCGTACTCGCAGCAAGTCTGCAGTCGGCAAACTGTTCAACGACCTGGGCAAGCGCTATGCAACCCGTCCGGGTGGCTACGTTCGTATCCTCAAGTGCGGTTTCCGCGCTGGTGATGCTGCCCCGATGGCTTACGTTGAGCTGGTTGACCGCCCAGAAGCGGTTGCAGCTGAAGAGTAAGTATCAGCGCTACAAAAAAACCGGCTCAGGCCGGTTCAGACTGCTGACAAAGCCCCTAGCCGAAAGGCGGGGGCTTTTGTTTAATGGGTTGTCGTTTACTGCAGGCCAACCCGATGCTCAAACCCCCTTCACCCAAACAGCACGCGCTGGAGATGGTCACCCTCGAAGAACTGGTGCCAGCCGACCATCTGCTGCGCAGGATCGCCCGCCATATCGATTTCGAGTTTATTCGGCCTGCCACGCAGCACCTGTATTGCGCTGACAACGGTCGTCCGGCGATTGACCCGGTTATGCTGTTCAAGATGCTGTTTATTGGATACTTGTTTGGCGTGCGCAGTGAACGACAGTTGATGCGCGAGATCCAGGTCAACGT